>JAEZIB010000170.1 GCA_023416275.1 Bacillota bacterium
GATAGAAGGCTTTGAATTGTAATTGACTTTTGTAAAAATTCTTCAATATAGGGTGTTTTTTTAGCAATAATTCGTCTGAGAATAAATATAACTGAAACTGTAAAAAAATTGTTAGCACTCTTATTAATTGAGTGCTAAAAAATACTTGAAATATTTCGCTATTAGAGGTATATTATTACTATCGTAACTAATTCAAGCATAAAAATGCTTGAAATTAAATAAATAAACAAAAAGGAGGATTAGGTCCACTCTTGCACTTTTGTGCGGATGAAGGGTTTGGACATGATTATTATGGGACAAGAAAAAGGAAGCATATCAATTAATACGGAAAATATATTTCCAATAATAAAAAAATGGCTGTATTCTGAGAAGGATATTTTTATAAGAGAGCTTGTATCAAATGCAAGTGATGCTATTAGCAAATTGAAGAAGCTAGATGCTATGGGAGAAGCAGAACTGCCAGATGACAACAAGTATGAAATAAAGGTCATTGTCAACAAAAATGATAAAACAATCAAGGTTTTAGATAATGGATTAGGAATGACTGATGAAGAGGTTAAAAAGTATATTAACCAAATAGCCTTTTCAGGTGCAGTAGATTTTATTGAGAAATATAAAGACAAGTCTGATGATGGTCAAATTATTGGGCATTTTGGATTAGGATTCTATTCAGCATTTATGGTATCTGAGCGTGTGCAAATTGACACATTATCCTATCAAAATGGTGCAAAAGCAGTAAAGTGGGTTAGTGATGGTGGCACTGAGTTTGAAATGTTGGATTCTGACAAAACAGACAGAGGTACGATGATTACCTTATACTTAACCGAAGATAGCCTTGAATTTGTTGATGAATACAAAATGAGACAGACTCTTGAAAAGTACTTTGCATTCTTGCCTATCGACTTATATTTAGAGGATGCTGCAAAAGAACCTAAAAAGACTGAGGAAAAGCCAGCTGAATCGGCTGAAGAGGGAAAGGGCGAAGATAAGGCTGAAGCAGCAGCTCCAAAGCCTCTAAATGATACTAAGCCCTTATGGCTAAAAAATCCAAAAGACTGTACAGAGGAGGAGTACAAGCAGTTCTATACAAAGGTATTCCATGATTTTAATGAGCCTCTCTTCTGGATTCACTTAAATATGGATTATCCGTTTAATTTAAAGGGTATTTTATATTTCCCTAAATTAAAGCACGAGTTTGAAACAATGGAAGGACAGATAAAGCTGTATTATAACCAAGTATTCGTAGCGGATAATATCAAGGAGGTAATACCTGAGTTCTTAATGCTTTTAAAGGGTGTTTTGGATTGCCCTGACTTACCTCTGAATGTATCAAGAAGCTTCCTCCAGAACGACGGGTATGTTAACAAGATATCAACGCATATAACAAAGAAGGTTGCTGATAAGCTTACCTCTATCTTTGAAAATGAGCGTGAAAGCTATGATAAATACTGGAATGATATAAATCCATTTGTTAAATATGGCTGTATCAGAGAAGAGAAATTTTATGATAGAGTTAAGGATATAATTATTTACAAATCTACTAAGGGTGGGTATGTAACACTTAGCCAATATCTTGAAAATAACAAGGAAAAGCATGAAAACAAGGTGTTCTATGTATCAGATGAAAATCAGCAGGCACAGTATATAAAGCTGTTTAATGAAAACGATATGGAAGCTGTAATTTTATCAAGTATGATTGATAATCACTTTATGTCATTAATTGAAAGTAAGGTGACAGGAGTTCAATTTAATAGAATTGATGCAGATATATCAGCTAACATGAAGCAGGAAAATACAGGAATTGCCGAAGCAGATGTGAGCTATCTTGAAACGCTGTTTAAAGATACTATAAATGATGAAAAATTAAAGATACAGGTTGAAGCCCTGAAAAATGATACTATTCCTGCTGTTGTACTTCTATCAGAACACTCACGAAGAATGCAGGAAATGAGCAAAATGTACGGTGGTGGTATGGACATGAGCAGTATGTTCCCCAAAGAACAGACCCTTGTGCTTAATTCCTCCAACAAGCTTGTTAAAGCAGTTATTGATTTAAAGGATAATGAATCCAAAAATGACGATGTAAAGCTAATTAGTGAGCATATATACGATTTGGCAATGATGAGCCATCAGCCATTGGATTCAGAAGCAATGTCAAAATTTATTGCTAGAAGCAATGAGATATTGATGAAGTTGGTATAAACAAAAACATAAATAAAGCTTAAAGAAAATGGCTGAGCTTAACTTAATGCAAGTTGAAATCAGCCATTCTACTCAACTATATCTATTAAAAATTAATTATGCACTTTCCACATAAGGTCTATTGTTGCTCAAACTTGTCAATGGTTTGTTGCCAAAATAACTCGAAAGTATAGTTGGTGCTTACATGGTGCACTTTCGAGTTTGGTATGGGTGGTATTTACTTAAATGGTTCGTCTCAGTGGTTTTGCTGCCTTTCCACCTTTACCATTTATGGTCAATAAAGGAAGAATTACTTTTTTCACATAATATTAAAAGTGGCAACAACAGAAGAAAAATTCCGTTGCTGCCACTTTTATTGTGATAATGCTCTACAGGGTTATTCTTATTACTTTTTCGTTCCATCAGTTTCTCTGATCTCTACACGTCTTATCTTTCCGCTGATGGTTTTTGGCAATTCACTTACAAACTCAATCAATCTTGGATACTTATAAGGAGCAGTTACATTTTTAACATGCTCTTGAAGTTCTTTTACAAGCTCCTTGCTTTGAGTATAATTCTTTGCAAGGACAACTGTTGCTTTTACAATCTGACCTCTTACTTCATCAGGAACAGCTGTTATAGCACATTCCAAAACTGCAGGATGTTCTAATAATGCACTTTCAACTTCAAAAGGCCCAATCCTGTAGCCTGAGCTTTTAATTACGTCGTCAGATCTTCCAACAAACCAGAAATATCCTTCTTCATCACGCCAAGCCAAATCACCAGTATAATAGATACCATCGTGCCAAACCTTATGGGTTAAAGCTTCATCTCTATAATATCCGCCAAACATTCCTGCAGGCTTCATCTTATCTGTACGAATAACAATCTGACCTTCTTCACCGATTTGACAGGAGTTTCCATTCTCGTCTATTAAATCAACATCATAGCCAGGTGATGCTTTGCCCATAGAACCAGGTTTAGCTTCTGTCCATTTAGTTATAGAAAGAACAACTGTTAATTCTGTCTGTCCAAAGCCTTCCTTTAATTGAATTCCCGTTGCGTTATAGAATTGAGTAAATACCTCTGGATTTAGAGGCTCACCAGCAACTACACAGTATTTTAGTGAGCTTAAGTCGTATTTTGTAAGGTCTTCTTTTATAAAGAATCTATATATTGTAGGAGGTGCACAGAAGGTGGTTACTTTATGCTTTGAAACAACCTCGAGCAAGTCCTTTGCAACAAATTTATCAAAATCATAAACAAATACTGCACTTCCAGCTATCCATTGACCATAAATTTTGCCCCAAACAGCTTTTGCCCAGCCTGTATCAGCAACTGTAAGGTGTAAACCGCCATCAATTACATTTTGCCAATATTTGGCGGTGTAAATATGACCTAGAGGATAGACATAATCATGCTGAACCATCTTTGGCATACCAGTTGTTCCTGAAGTAAAATATAATAAAGAAATATCGTCATTGTGTGAAGCTTGGTCACCTGTAGGTCTTTCAAACACATTTGATGCTTCGTCAACAGATTCTGTAAAGTCTATCCAGCCAGCTTTGCTATCGCATATTAGTGCTTTATGCTTAAGAGATGGGCATTTGCTTTGTGCGGCTTCCACATTTTTTAATACTTCAGCATCTGGAACGCATACAATCATTTTTATATCTGCAGCGTTAAATCTGTAAACATAATCTTTTTCCGTCAAAAGATGTGTTGCTGGAATAGTTATGGCACCTAATTTGTGCAGTGCCAGAATACAGAACCAAAACTCATATCTTCTTTTTAAAACTAGCATAACAGGGTCACCCCTCTTAATACCTACAGATTTAAAGAAATTAGCAGTCTTATCGCTGTATTCTTTGAGCTGTGCAAAAGTAAATGTGGCTTCTGCACCAGATTCATCACACCATACGATGGCAACTTTATTAGGCTGAGTTCTTGCATATTCGTCAACCACATCGTATGCAAAATTGAAATTCTCAGGTATATTTACTTGATAGTTTTCTAGAAGATCTTCATATGAAGAGAAGTCTGTTTTTGATAGATATTTTTGCAACATTTATTTTTCCCCCTAAGTTACTTAAGAATTATTGCTAAGAATTTAGCTTGTTTTCCATTTAAGGCCTTCATTGCATGATTTGCAGAAGAATCAAAATACACTGAATCTCCTTCTTCTAAAATGAGCTCATGTCCATTTATTATTATTTCTACAGTTCCTTCAAGAACATAATTAAATTCTTGACCTTGGTGTGAATTAAAACTCACCTCGGTAGCATCTAATGCAGCAGGTACAGTTACAACAAATGGTTCAGCCTTTTTTCCTATAAAATTATTAGCCAGACTATGATATTTATAGTCTTCTCTTCTTTCAACGCTGGCGCCTTTTCCTTTTCTAACCACTTGATATGTGTGCAGCTTCGGAGCATCACCAGTGAGTATAGCAGAAAGCTCCACCTTGAATTTATTAGCTATTTGATAAAGAAAACTTACTGGTATATCCGTATCTCCACTTTCATATGCTCTATAAGTTTCTTCGGGGATTTTAAGCTCAGTAGCAAGAGTCTGAATGGATATTTCGGATATTTCTCTCAAGTCTTTAATTCTTGATGCGATTAGCTTTATTTGTTCAGACATTAACAATCACCTTCCTATATTTATTTAATAATTTATTTTTAACTTTGCTGAAAAACTCAGTATTCTCTACGACTATATTTATAATAACATAATATACAGCTTTATTTGACCTGAAGGTGTGTATAAAAATCTGTACATATATTCGAAGCATATA
The DNA here is from genome assembly GCA_023416275.1 of Bacillota bacterium. Classification (GTDB taxonomy): domain Bacteria; phylum Bacillota; class Clostridia; order Acetivibrionales; family DSM-1351; genus Ruminiclostridium. Next base: position 4,979 of record JAEZIB010000170.1, read on the forward strand.
ATAGCATATTAAAACAGAGCATGTAAAGCTTGTAAATAACCTTTTTAAGTAATTATTTTAACGATTTCTACCTAATTTATTGCGCCATAATTATAAAAGGCAAAAAACAATAAAAACCTAGGCTTTTTATGCAAAAAATATGAGAAAAAATTACAAATATACAAATAATATTACAGAAATTCTATGGTGTTTAAAATATTATAGAAATTATAAATAAGATATGTTAATATATAAAATATGGAATAAATTTACTTGGATGATGGGGGCGAAATAGGTATGTCTATTAGCAAAAAGATATTAATTATTGTTTTAGGGGGTATATTGATAACAGGTTTTGGAACAGCGGGGCATTTATTTTTGAATTTTCCGCTTTATATATTTCCTGTTATTTCATGGTTATTCATAATAGTAATTGGATTATTTTTGATTTTTTCAATTAGTAGACCTTTAAAGATTATTGGAAAAGTTGTTGAAAGAACTGCAAATTTTGATTTATCTCATGACAAAACATATAATAAAGTCAAAAAAAGAAAAGATGAAATAGGATTTTTGGCAAAAAATTTGTCATTGGCAAGAATTGCTCTTAGAGATATTTTAGGATTGATGCAGGAAACATCAAAGCAACTAACAGATAATACTCAAGAAGTTGAAAATATGGCACTTCACTTAAAGGAGCAAACAGATGATACATTGCTGACGACTGAGCATATTTCTGCTTCTATGCAACAATCAGCAACAACAACATATCAAATAAGCAATAGCACACAGGAGATAATGCAAAATATCAACCTTATATCACAAAATTCTGAAAAAGGAGCTTATCAAGCTAGCTCAATAAGTGAGCATGCCAGTGAATTGAAGGAAGATGCAGTTTTATCTGCACAAAATGCTAACAATATTTATTTTGATGTAAAGCAACAGCTGAAAACGGCTATGGAACAAGCAGCTGAAGTTTCACAGATAGAATTACTTGCTCAAGCAATACTACAGATAACTGAGCAGACCAATTTACTGTCTTTAAATGCAGCAATTGAAGCAGCTAGAGCAGGAGAAGCTGGGAAAGGCTTTGCAGTTGTAGCTGATGAAATTCGAAAGCTTGCTGATCAATCTTCAAAGACTGCGACAGATATCAAAAAAGTGGTTCAAACTGTGAATGAGTCAGTGGGTGCACTAACAGAGAGTGCAGGAGTTTTATTGGAATTTATGGACAAGGAAATTCTTAGCGATTATCAGAAGTTAATAGAGACTATAGGACAATATTATACTGATTCCACCTTGTTTAGTACAATGATGAATGAATTTAATGATTCATCAAAAGCAATGAATCAGTCAATCTCTACTATTGTCAATGCACTTGAGCAGGTGTCATCAAGCGTTAACGACAGCGCAAATGGAGTCTCATCAATATCTATCAAAACAGCTGAAGTAGCAGAAAAAGTAACAGATGTTAAGAATTCAACACAAAATAATTTGATTTCATCAAAAAAATTGGAGGATCAGGTTTCAAAATTCACTCTGTAATTATGAAAAATATACAAAACTAATTTAATATAACCATGAAAAATGAGTCTTTATTATTATTGTTTTAATGTCGAATTTATAATAAAATAATATTATTATGAGGTAATTTCTAGTTAATAAGATTATAGTAGTATTATTCTAAATAAATTTACATTATATATGATGTGAATTTATTTATTCAAAGTAGGTGTTATTATATGAAATATGACTATGTGAAGGTTACCGAAGACATTATAGGAAGTTTTTTAGGTAATGATGTATATTCAAATGTTGGCAACATGGTGGTTCCTGAAGATACATTGATTACAGAGTATATACTTAAAAAGCTAATAAGTTTTGGCATTGAGAAGGTATATACATACAAAATTAACACCATTCATGGAGATGAGTATTTAAACAGTACTGTCATTAGTAATGAACAGAAAAAATACATAGACAATGTTAATAAGGCAAAGCAAATGCTGCAAAATTTAGCTTCTGGGAAAAAGTTGGATTTTGGTGTGGCTGAGGAAATTTCAGAAAATATCTATAGCAAGATTAATGATAGCAGTACTCTTATGGATTGTGTTAATTCAGTTAGAATCGCTGATGAATATACATATTCGCATATGGTAAACGTATCTGTATATGCCATGCTATTAGCGAAATGGATGGGATTAAGCAAAGACCAAGTTCAAGATGTCGTAATGGCAGGAATTCTTCATGATGTGGGAAAATCACAGATTCCAATAGAAATCTTAAACAAAAAAGGTTCATTAAATGAAAATGAATTTGAAATAATGAAAAAGCATACAGTTTATGGATATGAAATTATTAAAAATAATAAAGAAATCAATATGGATGTAAAAAGAGCAGTAATAATGCACCATGAAAAAGAGGATGGTTCTGGATATCCTTTTGGAATTAAAGGCAATCAGAAAAATATATATGCAAAAATTCTTACAGTAGCCGACATATTTGATGCTATAACTTCAAATCGTGTTTATAGTAAAAGGCAGACTCCATTTGAAGCTTTTAAGGAGCTTGAACGAATTGGATATGAGGTTGTTGATCCTAAAGTAATGATGGCTATGCTTTGTAATATGCCCAGCTATTATGTCGGTTCAAAAGTCAGAATGCAAAATGGCGAAGTTGGGGAGATTGTGTACGTCCCTTATCAGTGTGCATATGCACCAATTATAAAAGTAAATGAAAGGTTTTATGATTTTTCAAATGAGAGAGAAGCATTAATATCTGAATTTTTATAACGAGGCAAGAAAAGCTCCCGCCTCGCTTACAACGCTGCTGATGTAATGAAATTTTTTCTACAATCAAATAATTTCATTTGAATTTAGGCGTTATAATGTTTTGTTAATATCTAAAGCTACTAAACATTACCAATTGATTTGTTACTGGTTGAATTGGATAAAAGTATATCGATAAAGGTGTTTACAGCCTTTGATAATACAACATTTTTCATCTTAACAATCCCAATTTCTCTAGTTGGAAGGGCTTCATTGAGCTTTATTTCAAACAGTTCTCCAGTTCTTATCAAATCTAATGCACTTTCTTTAAGTACGTATGCTATTCCAGTACCTATTTTTGCGAATTCAACAAGTAATTCAAGGCTTTCAAGCTCTATTTCAGGAGAGCAGACAAGTTTATGATTACTGAAAAAGGCATCTATGGTCTTTCGAGTTGAACTATCTGACTGAAGCATTACAAGAGGGTATTTCATTAATTCATGTAATTCAATTTCTCTGTTTTGAAGCTGGACAAACTTATTTGAAGCTACAAAAATATCATTTACACTAATAAAAGGAGTAGAATCAAAGACTTCTTTTTTTACAGGAAGTGTAGAAATTGCTATGTCAACAAGACCGCTTTTCAAAACCTCCAACAGTTGTGGTGTAGTTCTGTTAATAACTTTAATAGCAACCTTTGGATACAATCTACCGAACTTTTCAATATATGGCATTATAAAGTATTTGCAAATTGAGTCACTAACACCTATTCTGATTTCTCCGGCACGAAGTCCTTCTATCTCTTGAAGCTTGCCCTCAGCAGCTTTTAAGAAGTTAAATGCTTGGGAAGCATAGCTAAAAAGTAATTCACCTTCTGATGTGAGCTGTATACTTCTGGATTTTCTGTAGAACAAATTAACTCCTAATTGATTTTCTAGGCTTTTAATTGATTGACTTACAGCTGATTGGGTTATAAATAGCTTCTGAGCAGCGGTTGAAAAACTTTTCTCTTGTGCACAATAATAAAATATTTTATAAAGCTCAAAGTTAATATCCATAAGTGCTCCTAATGTAACATATTAAATATATTAATTTTACTAATATATTTTATCATATTATAATTAAAAGTAAAGAATGAAAAACATTACTGGCATCAATTTTGATTTATATAAAGTAACTCAAACTTCGCACATAAAAATTTATTGGTGAGGTAAATTATCGGTGGTTTGTTGCCAAAATAATTGCTTGAACTTAGTAATGATTCAGTTAATAAGAACAATAATTATCAAATATAGGGAGGTGTCAAGTCCGTGTAATATACTTTAATACTATTTTATATAAATAAGATACATGGACAATCATTTATGGGCAATGTTAAGAGGTTATTTGTTGAGAAGAAACAACCATATGATGTTGAAGCTCAGGGACTTTTATCTGATTTGAAAGGAACTTTAGGAATTAATGGACTAGAGTCTGTAAAAATCGTAAATAGGTATGATATAGAAGGAATAAATGATGATGAATACATGATGGCCAGAAATACTATTTTTTCTGAGCCACCTGTAGATTTCGCTTATGATGAGGAATACAAGATTGCTGAGGGAAGCAAGGCGTTTGCAGTTGAATATTTACCAGGACAATACGATCAGAGAGCTGATTCGGCTGCTCAATGTATTCAACTATTAACTCAAGGCGAAAGACCTGAAATAAAAGCAGCTAAAGTAATTGTACTAGAGGGCGAAATTTCAGAGAATGAATTTGTTTCAATAAAAAAATACTATATAAATCCTGTTGAAAGTCAGGAAGCAAAAATGGAAAAGCCTGGCACATTAAAGACAGAGGTTGAACAGCCAGAGGATGTTGCTACAATTGAGGGCTTTATAGCTATGAAAGAAGAACAGCTTTCAGAGCTTCTCAAGGAAATGGGCTTCGCAATGTCCTTTGATGATATAGTTTTCTGCCAGGAATATTTTAAAAGCACTGAAAAACGTAATCCTTCAGTAACTGAAATGAGAATGATTGATACTTACTGGTCAGACCATTGCAGACATACTACTTTCTTAACCTGTATTGACAGTGTGAAGTTTGAAGGAGGTAAGTACTCAGATATAATCAAGGATACCTTTAATGACTATAAGGCTATAAGAGAAGAGATTTACAAGGGTCGTGATGATAAAGATGTATGCCTTATGGATGTGGCGCTTTTAGCAATGAAAGTACTTAAGAAGCAGGGTAAGCTGGAGGATTTGGACTTATCAGATGAGATAAATGCATGCAGTATAGTTGTTAATGCTGATATAAATGGCAAGGATGAAGAATGGCTTGTTATGTTCAAAAATGAAACCCATAATCATCCTACTGAAATAGAACCTTTTGGTGGAGCTGCTACTTGTTTAGGCGGTGCAATAAGAGATCCATTGTCAGGTAGAGTTTATGTTTATCAAGCAATGAGAGTTACAGGAAGTGGAGATCCAAGAACTAAGCTAGAGGATACAATTCCAGGTAAGCTTCCACAGAAGAAGATAACTACAGGAGCAGCTGCTGGCTACAGTTCATACGGAAACCAAATTGGACTTGCAACAGGTCAGGTTGCTGAAATATATAATGAAGGCTATGTGGCTAAGAGAATGGAAATTGGTGCTGTAATTGGTGCTGCACCTAGAAAAAATGTAGTTCGTATGGTTCCACAAGCAGGAGACAAAATAATACTATTAGGTGGAAGAACTGGAAGAGATGGCTGCGGAGGAGCAACTGGATCATCAAAGGCTCATACTGAGGAATCACTGGTTAGCTGTGGTGCAGAGGTTCAGAAGGGTAATCCACCAACTGAGAGAAAGATTCAGCGCTTATTCAGAAACCCTGATGCTAGCACTCTTATTAAAAGATGCAACGACTTTGGTGCAGGGGGAGTATCAGTTGCAATCGGAGAATTAGCAGATGGACTAGAAATAAACTTGGATGTAGTTCCAAAAAAATATGAAGGACTAGATGGTACAGAGCTTGCAATTTCGGAATCACAAGAGCGTATGGCAGTTGTTGTTGATGAAAAGGATGTTGAGAAATTCATTAATCTTGCATCACAGGAGAATCTTGAAGCAGTTGTAGTTGCTGAAGTAACAGAAGCAGCTAGACTGAAGATGACATGGAGAGGCAATAAGATAGTGGATTTGAGCCGTGAGTTCCTCAATTCAAATGGAGCTAAGCAAAGAATAAATATTGAGGTTATGGCTCCAAAAGAAGAGACGTATTTCGATAAATATAATAATATAAAAATTGATAATATTGCAGATAAATGGATTGAAAATTTACAGAATTTAAACAGATGTAGTCAGAAAGGTCTTGTAGAGAGATTTGACTCTACAATTGGAGCAAATACAGTACTGATGCCATTTGGAGGAAAAACTCAGCTGACACCAGCAGAGGGTATGGCTGCAAAGCTACCGTTGATGGAAGGTGACACCACTACAGGTACTTTGATGTCGTATGGCTATAATCCTGACATATCATCGTGGAGCCCATTTCATGGTGCTGTTTTCGCAGTAGTTGAGTCAATTGCAAAAATTGCAGCAATGGGAGGCGACTACAGCAAAGCAAGGCTTACCTTCCAGGAGTATTTTGAAAAGCTGGGCAAGGATGCTAAACGTTGGGGTAAACCACTTAGCGCATTGTTAGGCGGCTACTATGCTCAATTAAAGCTGGGTACTGCTGCTATCGGTGGTAAGGATAGTATGTCAGGAAGCTTTATGGATTTGGATGTTCCACCAACACTTGTATCTTTTGCTGTTGACACAGTTAATGTAAACAATGTTATTTCAAACGAATTAAAAGCAATAGGCAGCAAAGTTGTAATGCTCAAGGTTGGTTTAGATAAGAATAGTTTGCCTGATTTTGAACAATTGGACAAGGTATATAGTCATATTCACAAAATGGCAAACGAAAAGGCTATATTATCTGCAAGCTCAATAAGAGAAGGCGGTATTGCTGAAATAATTAGCAAAATGGCATTTGGTAATATGATTGGATTTACTTTTGAAAATGGTATAGATAACGCAATGCTATTTAAGCCCTTCTATGGTTCAATTATATTAGAGTTACCTGAAAATACTGATTTGGCAAAGGTGCTTAATGGTTTAGAATATACATTTCTTGGAACAACATCAAGCAATGCCAAAATTAATATAAACGGCACAGTAATTGCACTTGATATGCTAGCACAAAAATGGCAGGAGCCACTTGAAAAGGTATTCCCAACTAGAGCTAAGCAAATAAAAGAGCTACCTGTAGAATACAGTTTTGAAGCAAAAACAAAGATTAAGCCAACAGCAAAAGTAGCGAAACCAAGGATATTTATTCCAGTATTCCCAGGTACAAACTGCGAATATGATACTAGAAAAGTATTCGAAAATGCAGGCGGAACTGTTGAAACCTTAGTAATAAGAAATATGTCACACAAGGACATTGAAGAAACTATTAAGGAAATGGAAAGAATTATAAACAATTCGCAGATAATAATGATTCCTGGCGGCTTTAGTGCTGGTGATGAACCTGAGGGCTCAGGAAAATTTATTGCAACAGCTTTCAGAAATCCTGTTGTAAGTGAAGCGGTAATGAAACTATTAAAGCAAAGAGATGGTTTGGTTATGGGTATATGTAACGGTTTCCAGGCATTAATTAAGCTAGGCTTGCTTCCTTTTGGGGAAATCAGAGACATTGATGACAATTGCCCAACATTGACATTTAATACAATTGGACGCCATCAGTCTTGTTTAGTAAATACAAAAATAACATCAAATCTGTCACCTTGGCTAAACAATGTAAAAGTAGGAGACATTCATACAATAGCCATTTCCCATGGAGAAGGCCGCTTTACTGCAAGTGAAGCAGTACTAAAAACATTAGAAACTAATGGACAGATTGCTACTCAATATGTTGACTTAAATGGAAAGGCAACCTATGATATCGCATATAATCCAAATGGGTCGGTAAATGCAATTGAAGGTATTACAAGCCCTGATGGAAGGGTATTTGGTAAGATGGGTCATTCAGAGAGAATAGGCTCAAACCTTTATAGAAATGTACCTGGTCAAAAGGATCAGAAGCTATTTGAAGCAGGTGTCGAGTATTTCGTGTAAAGCTAGAAAAGTAGTTTAAGCCTGTTGAATAATGGAAAGCACTTAGGAAAGCTGGATTTAATATTTCGGCTTTCCTAATTTTTTAGAATATGAAAATTAATGTGTATATGAGTGTTATAAAAACATTTGTAGTTCAGAGTTGAATGTGTGTACCAGAAAATTTCAGACAAATAAGTTCCTTTATTGAGGATAGGAGTAGATGTTCTGTTTTTAAGAAAATTTCATTATAGCTTGTTATAAGTTTTGTATTTTTAAAATAGGAGTATTAAAATAGAAGTGTTATTACAGCGTTAATTAGCATGGAGGTTATTGTGAAAATCAAGTTTTATAATAACATAAAATACATAAAAGTTTTATTTACAGTATTATTAATAGCATACTTGCTTCTGCTGGCGTATTTGACGCTTTTAAGCAAGTATTATGGCAGAGAGGTTGAACACCGCAGTATAAATATAATGCCATTTAGAACTATATTTGAGTTTTTAACCTCTCAATATAATGTAAAAACTATTACCACAAATTTGGTGGGAAATATTGCTGCTTTTATGCCAATGGGTTTTCTGCTACCGATAGTTTTTAATAAGCTATATATATTACGTAAAGTAATATATTTATCATTTATTGCGTCGCTAATAATTGAAGCTATGCAGTATCTTTTAAGAGTAGGAGCAAGTGATATTGATGATATAATATTGAATGTGCTAGGGGCAGTATTTGGATATTGGATTATGAAGTGTGTAAGGCTTATATACATGTCTTTGTCTTAAGGTAACATTAATTATTTACTCAAATTTCGAAGTTGAATATACTGCTTAAACCTAGTAGTATCAGTTTTGGTAGCAATGTCAAATGAAGAGTTATATAATTTTATATTTTGAGTTAGTTTACTGAACAACTAGCTGATAAACTTGAGCATATTTCGACTTTTAATTGAAAAATTGGGTTAGAAATAATTGCATGAATTATTTCATGCGACGAAGTTTTATTGCTGAAAAGCCGACATGATATCGGTTTTAGCACACTAAGAATCATGGGCGGTGGGGTTCCTGTAAGAAAAGGACTATTCAGAATAAAGCTCAAATGGTAGAGAGCTACCTTTGAAAGTAGTAGAGTTGATTAATTTACACTTGTGTGTTAAAATAATTACAGTTATGTTAATAAATGTAAATGGAATTCTATTATTTTTCGGAGGTGGTCATTACGAAAATTTCGTTTTCTACGCTCGGTTGTCCAAACTGGAGTTGGGAAGACATGCTTTCAACTGCAAAGGATATTGGGTTTGATGGTATTGAAATCAGAGGTATTGAAAATGAGATGTATGCACCAAGAATAAAACAATTTACTGCTGAAGATATTGAGCTGACGAAGAAAAAAGTTGCAAAAATAGGTCTTGAAATTCCATGTTTGTCTTCTGCTTGTTTTTTATTTGATAAAGCAAATATAGAAAAGCAATTGCAAGAGGGGTTTGATTATATTGAGCTTGCTGCAAAGCTAGAGACCCCATATGTTAGAGTGTTAGGGGATGCTCAGTCTAAGCCTGGCGAGGTAGATATAGACTTTGTAATTGAAAATTTAAAGAAGCTGGCAGAGAGGGCTAATTATAAAGGTGTAAAGCTTTTGATAGAAACGAATGGTGTATTTGCAAATTCTCAGGTTATGAAGGCTCTAATTGAAACTGTCAATTCTAATAGTGTAGGAGTGCTTTGGGATGTTCATCATCCAATTAGGTTTTTTAATGAAACAGTAGAGTATACTTTTGAAAATTTAAAGGAGCACATTTGTTTTTTACATGTTAAGGATTCATTGGTCACTGATGATATTATAAAGTATAAAATGATGGGATATGGAGATATTCCAATAAAAACCGTTATAAGGTTGTTAAAGGAAAATGACTACAAGGGTTATATCTCAATTGAGTGGTTAAAGAGATGGTACATTGATTTAGAAGAGCCAGAAATAGTTTTTTCACATTTCGCGGGTTATATGAAAGGCTTAATTTAGGGCTTGCTGAGTCATAGTACTTAACTTTCTCCAATAATTGCTTACACTTATGACTGTTTAGCTTAATAAAGAGCTCTTGTATTCAGGTGGGGTTTTTACTCCATCTGAATAGTGTTATCTCAAACACAAAAAATTCTGTATTTTAATTCTCTATTTTATTATATTATTTGGTTAAGATATGCTTTCAACAGATTCGGTAAGCCTCATACAGGGCCCTTCATTAGCTAGATCTCATAATTTTTTGAAATGAGTAAGCATAATCTCTAATTTACTTTTAATATTTCCAAACTATATTTCCTATCTGCTCAGCAAGGCCAAATTAATTATCTCAGTAAAATAGAATTAATGTTATGAGGAATCAGAGTAGATTAGGGAAATAAATTGAGAATATATGGAATTATATGGTATTATTCTTGCAAATATAAATTTAGCAGGAGTATATAAATGAAGCGTATAATTCTATACATATTACTATTTTTATTAATTATAGTATCTGGCTGCGAAGAGGAAAAGGCAGTTATTCCAAAGCATGGGGCATCTATGTATGATGATTTATCAATTAATCTAAGTAAAACCACTAAAACTTTAGATTTATCTATTGATTCAGGAAATCTCCAAATTTATTGCTGGGATAAAAAAGTTATTAAACTTGAAGCAAAGCATACTATCAGAGATAATAAAACAAATGAACAATTAGAGGAAATGCTGAAAAAGTACGCCATTATATCTGAAGAAAAGGATAATACGTTGTTTTTTACGGTTGAATATGATGGAACAATAAAGAACCCTCAAGACATCTACACCGATATAAAGCTAACAATTCCAAAACAAATAAATATGTTAAATATATCTCATCAATTTGGCAGCATTATAATAAGAGATAAATTTGAAGGAGATATAACAGCAGACTTGGATTATGTAAACTCTGAAATAAAGTCACTCAAGGGACAATTAATATATGAATGTGATAATGGCAATTTAAGAGTAAATACCGGAAGACTATCAAACCAATCCTATGTAGATATTAATTCGGGAAATATTTACATAAAAGCTCAATGTCAAGAAAAATCAAAATACTTTTTTAAAACAAAAACTGGAAATATAGAATTGTATTTTCCAGTTAATTCAAACATAAAACTTAGCAGCACTGGAACAGTTAATAATAATCAGTTTGTTGATAATGAGGGGGATATTGAGGTAGAAGCTTTTGCAAAAATGGGAAATATATCGCTTTATGAGTATTGATACACGCGTAGCAAAATAATTTTTTGTAACAAAAAATAATATTTAAAATATTTCATTTATATTCTAGTATTTTAGTGACAAAAATAATACAAAAAATGAAAAAAATATTAAAAAAATATTGACAAAATATGAAAAATTGTAATATAATGTACACAGATAGTTGCTAATTTTTCTCTTTAAAATCTCGTTAAACAATGTTAATTAATTAGGTAAAATTTTTACTTAGTTTTATATACAAATGAAGAAGGAGAAAGGGGAAAAGCAATGGCTCTTATTAAATTATTAATTTTTGATGACGACGATGAGTATTCATTTAATCTATGTAATTTTCTAACTCACCATTATTCTGAGACATTACTCGTAAATTATTATAATAATTCTTACAAAATTGAAGAATGGATTAAGAAAATAGACCCGGATATAATTCTAGTCTGTGAGAAATATTATAGTCAAATCTGTAATCAATTCAAAAAAAACCTGATGATTCTGACTCCAGGAACAAATAGTGCGCATTTGGCAGATGTTCCATCAATCAATAAGTATCAGGATGCAAATCAAAT
>JAEZIB010000177.1 GCA_023416275.1 Bacillota bacterium
AATCAAGAGCTGGTATAGCTGCTTCAGCCAATAGGTCTGCAACACCGGAGACAATTTTGCTTTTAAGCTGGCCAGTAATTCCATCTACAGTAAATAAGCTGGCGGTTCCAAAAACCTCTCTGAGGAAAACTGTAGGATCAGCTACCTTAAAGGAATATACGCCAAACATTCTAATTCTAATCATGCCAAACTCTGCATCTCTCATCATTATAGGGTTTGTAGTACCCCATTTGCAGTTTGTAAACTGTTTTGTATTAACAAAGTAGACTTCTGATTTAAAAGGAGAGTTAAAACCATACTTCCAAGACTTGAGCTTTGTTAATACAGGAAGGTTTTGTGTATCAAGAGTGTATCTGCCCGGTGTAAAAACGTCTGTGAGCTGACCTTCATCAACAAATACCGCCATTTGAGATTCTCGTACAGTTAACTGTGCTCCCATTTTGATTTCTTTGTTTTCAACTGGGAATTGGTATACCATCACATTTGAGCTATTATCAGTCCATTCAATAACTTCAATAAACTGAGACTTTATAAAATTGAATAATCCCATATTTCCTCCTTGAGCTAGAATTTAGTAAAAAACTATTTAATAATGCAATCACGTCAAAGCAATTATGATAGACGCATTTTAATATACAATTCATTCATTATATATACTTTACCATATTAATTCCAAAATTTAAATAATAGTATGTGCATATTTAATTTGAAACAATTTACTAATTAATCTTTAGCCTTGATACGCTTGCACGCCATAGATTTTTTATGCATTAAAGCTGATTTGTTATCTATATTAAGGTGGCTGAATAATCACTCAATCTGCTTAATTTTTATAATAAACCTTGGAAATGCGTGGAATTTATTCTTCGATTGTTCTATAATTTAATAGTGAATATCAAAATATTATGCAATATTATTTAATTTGTGTGCAAACTAATTAAAAATAGCAAAATAATATTTTCTTATTCAAGACTGTATAGCCTATTTGACTTGATGATGTATTAATACTGTTTAGTGATTTTCTGCTTGGTTTGAAGATGATAAGATAATTTATTTAATATTTGTGCTTTATAGCTGATATGGTTGCAGTTTGGGCTTGAATTTGTCTTGAACCAAATGGATAGTAGTTTTATTTGATAAAAATAATAGGTCATTACGAACACTGTAAGTAGTTTTGATTCAATGCTTAATAGCACTCTTTACAAGTTTTAATTTTTACTAAAGGCAACTACGGTTCAAAGTCTTAGCACCATTAGTTATGGGATTTAGCTGATAGTAATTGACTTTGAAAGTTATTGAAATATGATTTTTAAAAATATATTGGAGGTATACTAAATGGCTACAAATAAGAATTTACCTAAGAGAGAAGATATTAATTTACAGTTCAAATGGAAGCTAGAAGATGTTTATAGCGACATTTCATTGTGGGAAAAGGACTTTAAAAAAGTCAAAGGCATTGCAATTCAAATAGAAGGCTTTAAGGGTAAGCTGGCCGAAAGTTCGCAAATGCTTTTGGATTGCTTAAAAATGAGTGATGAATTATTGTCCCTTAATGACAAGGTTTTTGTCTTTGCTAGAATGAAACGTGATGAGGACAATGGAAATTCTACTTACCAAGCGCTGACTGACAGGGCATCCACCCTTGCTACAGAAGTTTTTGCGGCAATTTCATTTATTGTTCCGGAAATGCTCAATATTCCTGAGGACAAGTTATTATCGTATGCTAAGTCAGACAAGGAGCTTTCAGTGTACCTGTTTATGATACAGGAAAGCTTGAGACAAAAGGAGCATATTCTATCCGAGAAAGAAGAGCAACTTCTTGCTATGTCAGCTGAAATATCTGATGCAGCAGGAGATGTCTTCACCATGTTCAATAATGCAGATATCAAATTCCCTTACATAAAGGATGAGGAGGGGGAAGAGGTTGAGGTCACGAAGGGAAGGTATGTTGCTTTTCTTGAAAGCAAGGACAGACGCGTTAGAAAGGATGCCTTTGATGCGGTTTACAGCACCTACAGGAAGGTAAAAAATACATTAGCTACTACTCTTACAGCTAATGTAAAGAAGAATAGATTTTATTCAATGGTTAGAAAATACCCATCTGCTATTGAAGCATCCCTTGATAATGACAATGTTTCCGTTAATGTATATAATAATCTCATAGAAACTATAAATAATAATCTTAATTTGCTGGACAGATATTTAAAATTGAGAAAAAAGGCATTGAAATTAGAGGAACTCCATATGTATGACCTATATGTGCCAATGGTTGAAGAATTTGATAAGAAAATACCATATGAAGAGGCTAAAGCAACTATTTTAGAGGCTCTAAAACCTCTAGGTGAAGAATATATTGGATACCTTCAAAAGGGAATGAATTCAGGCTGGATTGATGTCTATGAAAATGAAGGAAAGACTAGCGGTGCATATGCATGGGGTTCCTATAAAACTCATCCTTATGTTCTGTTAAACTATCAAGATAAAATTAATGATGTATTTACGCTTGCACATGAAATGGGACATGCCCTTCATTCCTTTTATACTAACATGACACAGCCATATGTTTATTCGGAATATAAAATATTTGTCGCAGAGGTTGCTTCAACAGTAAATGAATCACTTCTGATGAGATATTTGCTGCCAAGGGCAAAGAGCAAGCAGGAAAAAGCATATCTTTTGAATCATTACCTCGAAGAATTCAGAGGAACTGTTTTCAGACAGACAATGTTCGCTGAGTTCGAAAAGATAATTCACGAAAAAGTAGAACAGGGCGATGCTCTTAATTCTAAAGAACTTTGCGATATGTATTATCAATTAAATAGAAAATATTTTGGAGAGACAGTTAATGTTGATGAGGACATTTCCATGGAATGGTCAAGAATACCTCACTTCTACAGCAGCTTCTATGTTTATAAATATGCTACAGGCTTTTCAGCAGCCACAGCTATTGCAGAAAAAATACTAACAGAGGGAAAGCCAGCTGTTGACAAGTATCTGGAATTTTTGAAGAGCGGGGGTTCAAACTATCCAATTGAGCTGTTAAAAATAGCAGGAGTGGACATGTCATCACCACAGCCTATTCAAGATGCATTGGCTGTATTTGAGAAAACTCTCGATGAGCTGGAGGGAATTCTGGGCTAAAATAGCATCGCTTGAAAGACTCAAACTTTGCAGTTGAATATATTCCTTAAAGACTAGTAAGCTTAGGTGTGGTAGCAATATTAAATGAAAAGTTGCATAATTTACTACTGATTCTAGCAATTATTTTGGAACAACAAACCATTGATAATTCAACCACACCAATAGATTTTTTATGTGCAAAGATTGAGGAACTAATATATTAACTTTCAATAATTATAACAATTTACACTAAAAATGGAGGATAAAAATGAAGGATACACGTGTAGAAACACTTGCTGCCAATTTAATAAATTATTCCTGTGAGTTAAAAGCAGGGGAGAAGATACTAATTGAGAATGTAGGTAACGAAATGCCGCTATCAAGGGCGCTAATTCGTGAGGCATATAAAGTTGGTGCCATACCATACTTGACAGTCAAAAATCCAGAACTTGACCGTGTTATTCTTGAACAATGTACAGAGGAACAAATGAAGGATATGGCTCGGTATGAACTAGCTCGTATGAAGGATATGGATGCATATATTGGTATACGTTCTGGTGACAATGTTAGTGAAAAGGCTTCAGTTCCAGCTGATAAAATGAAGCTGTATATGTCTCTTTTTTCAAAGCCTGTTCATTCTGAGGAACGTGTAAATAATACAAAATGGTGTGTTATGAGATATCCAACTCATTCAATGGCACAGCTGGCAAATATGCCGACAGAATACTTTGAGGATTTCTATTTTGATGTTTGTAATCTAGACTACAAGAAAATGTCAGTAGCTATGGATTCTCTTGTAAAAATAATGGAAGCAACAGATAAGGTTAGAATTACGGGGAAAGGAACAGATTTGAGCTTTTCAATAAAAGGTCTACCAGCTATAAAGTGTGACGGTAAAATGAATATTCCTGATGGAGAGGTGTTTACAGCTCCAATTAAGGATTCAGTAAACGGTATCATAACATATAACTGCCCAGCTGTTTATCAGGGTGTTACATTTGAGAACATCTGCCTTGAATTTAAGGAAGGTAAAATAATCAAGGCAACATCAAATGATACCCAGCGTATTAATGAAATATTTGACACAGACGAGGGCGCAAGATATGTTGGAGAATTTGCAATTGGGGTAAATCCATACATTGAAAATCCAATGAAGGATACATTATTTGACGAGAAAATCAAAGGCAGTCTGCATTTTACACCAGGCAGCTGTTATGACGAATGTCCCAATGGAAATAAATCTTCTATACACTGGGATTTGGTATTTATTCAAAGACCAGAATATGGCGGTGGAGAGATATGGTTTGATGATAAGCTAGTCAGAAAAGACGGTTTGTTTGTATTAGAAGAATTAAAGTGTTTAAATCCTGAGAATTTAAAGTAATAAACTCAAACTTCGCAGTTGGATATACTTCTTCAAGCATTTTTAAGGCAACAAACCATTGATAATTCTACCGTAGCAATAGATTTTGTATATGCGAAGTTTGAGTAAAAAAGAATATTTTTTTATAGGGGTATTAAACTGTGGAAATTAAAAAGCTGTTTCTAAAAAATTTATATGTAAAAGTCTTGTTCTTCACAATACCTCTAATTTCTTTGTTTATTATTGAATTTGCAACAAGAGGTAATTTAACTAGTATCTTTGAATGGATAATAAAGGCACCTATACAATTTACTCTTTCATTAGCTTTGCTATATGCTATTTATATAGTTATATGTGCAATTTTTAAGCATGCAGGGGTTGCAGCTCTTTTTTATTCAGCTTTGTGTGTACTTTTGGCAGCCATTGTAGGAAGCAAAAGAGAGATACTAGGAGTGCCTTTAATGCCATGGGATATAATGAGTAGTTTAAATGTGGCTGGGCTTATTGGAAGCATGAATGTGGCACAGTTTAAGTTTTTGTATAATTGGATTTTTATATTATCTTTTATATGTATTATTGCTATTCTTGTTGTAATTTTTATTTATCAAAAATCAGTATTTAGTCTTAATAAGAAGTCAAGAATAATTACCTCAATGCTGGGAGGAGTAGTAATTGTAGCGGTTTTCATTACATTACCTAAAGCTAGCATTGAGGAATCTCCTACAACTATTTGTGAACAAAATGGATATATTCGTGGGTTTATTGTGAATGCACAGCTATGGGCAGAAATGGATGAAGATAGCACAGAGCTGGTTTATAACGATGATTTTAAGTATAAATTTACAGCTGGTGAGGCAACATCTAATATAAAGCCAAATGTTATTTTTATAATGAGTGAAGCCTTTTGGGATGCAACTTTATTGCCTAATATAGTTTTTTCTGAAGACCCAATACCAAATTTTCATGCCCTTCAAAAATCGGCTATCAGCGGAGAAATGGTTTCGCCTACATATGGGGGTCTAACCTGCAATGTTGAATTTGAGATAATGACTGGCTTATCGCTTAAGTATTTGCCCTATCAAACAACAGCATATACTACAAGCATCAAAAGGGAAATTCCGGCGATGCCAGCATACTTTAAAGAGCTTGGATATCAAACAATTGCTGTTCATCCATATGAAAAGTCCTTTTTTAAACGTAATTCAATATATCCAATGCTTGGTATAGACAGATTTGTTACTCAGTCAGATATGCCAAATGCCCAAATAAAAGGAGAGTATATTTCTGATGACACCTTTGCGGACTACATTATCTCAGAGTATGAGAAGGCTGAAAAACCAGTTTTTATGTATAATATTTCTATGCAAAATCACTGGCCATATACTAGTGACAATTATTACAAAGATAATATGTTTCAAATTCAAACCAATAAAAACCTAGACAAGGAAAGTATAACTGCTTTACAAAACTATGCACAGGGTATAAATGATGCAGACAAGAGCCTAAAGAAAGTAATAGATTATTTTACAAATGTAAAAGAGCCAACTGTAGTAATATTTTTAGGTGATCATTTACCGGCATTGACAGATCAGCTTGGAGTATATAAGAAACTTGGCTTTATTGATAAATCTGTTAATGATGCTGACCTGTTTAAGGGCACTGAAGGCAAAAATATAGAAAATAGGAATATGCTAATAGATAATCAGAGAATATTAAAAACTCCGTATCTAATTTGGTTTAATTACAAAACAGGTACTGAAAAAGGGAGAACACTCAGCTCGAATTTTATGGGTGCATACGTTATGTCAAAAATAGGAGTGAAGATACCACCTTTTTATAATTTTTTGCTGGATTACTCTAACAAAGTACCTGTAAATAGACATTTCCTTTCAGTCCTTAGTAATGGTGTTTCCTATAAGAATACACCTTCCAAATATAAGGATTATGAATATACCTATGAGAAGGTTCAAAAAGACATATTATATGGAGAACAAGAAGATAGGGAGTTATTTTTTGCAGAATAGATGCCTACATTTCAAATAACCCCATTAATTCTTGCTGGCTCATTTTAGTAATTAATGTTTCACCAGATTGTATAACTGAGTTAACTAGCTGTTTTTTTCTATCCTTTAAATTTATTATCTTCTCCTCTATTGTTCCGTGTGTAACTAATTTCATTACATGGACGGTTTTGGTTTGTCCAATTCTATAGGCTCTATCTGTTGCCTGATCTTCTACTGCAGGATTCCACCACGGATCGTAATGAATGACAGTATCTGCTCCAGTTAGGTTTAAGCCCGTTCCGCCAGACTTGAGGGAGAGCAGAAATATTTTACCTTCACCATTGTTAAAGCCTCGGACCAACCTTATCCTTTCTTCAGCAGGGGTAGAGCCGTCTAAATAAAGGTAATCTATTTGGGACTCAATGAGCCATTCCTTAATAATTGCCAGCATGGAAGTAAACTGGGAAAAGAGAAGTATCCTATGACCAGACATAAGAGCATCTTCTACAATCTCTTTTAGGAGCAGAAGCTTACCGCTGTCTCCTTCATAACCATCTACAAAAAGGGCAGGATGGCAACATAGCTGTCTAAGCCTTGTAAGTACTGAAAGTATTTTCATTTGGCTTCTTTCAAAGCCTTTTTCTTTTATTTCTTTGAATAAATCTCCCTTAGCCCGTTCTAAATAAGCTATATATAGCTTTTTCTGTTCATCTGTAAGCTCTGCTTCTATTACATGTTCAATTTTTTCAGGCAATTCCTTTAGAACATCCTGCTTGAGTCTCCTTAAAATAAAGGGTTTAAGTTGCTTGCTCAAGCTTGATAATGCAGAAGTATCACCTTTTGAAATTGGTCCTTCGTACTTCTCAACAAATTTAGAATGTGAACGCATATAACCAGGAAGAATAAAATCAAATACAGACCATAATTCTGTCAGGTTATTTTCCATCGGGGTTCCCGTTAAAGCTAGCTTATGATTTGATATAAGCTGCTTTACTGCCTTTGCTGCCTGAGATGATGGATTTTTAATATGCTGAGCTTCATCAAGAATACAGTATCTAAAAGAAAAATTCTTATAGTTATCAATATCCCTTCTAATAAGAGCATAGGATGTAACAAGTATATCTGAACTAAGTGCTGATTTAATCAGGTTTTCACGTTCGGCTTTATTGCCTACAACAGCTGTAATGGTCAAGTCAGGTGCAAATTTATGAACCTCTGAGCACCAATTATAAATCAAAGAAGTAGGTACTACAACAATAGATGTACTGCTGCCGGAAGTTTGCTTTTCATACTGGAGCAGCGTAATTACTTGAAGAGTTTTACCTAATCCCATATCATCAGCTAATATCCCGCCGAGACCATATACTGAAAGGGTTTTGAGCCATTTAAATCCTAGTTTTTGATAGTCTCTTAATGTGCCTTTAATTGTGGAGGGAATTTTATATTCTGTTTCTGTAGGTTCTTGTATATCATGAAGTAAAGCTTTCAATGCATTATTTCGTTCAAAAAACTTCATACCGCTTTCTTTAAGCATACTATCTATATAAAGTGCTCGATATTTAGGCAGTTGAATCATGTCATTCTGAATATCAGAATAATTTAAGTCAAGATTATCTAATATTTCAGCCATGTTCATCAATTCGTCAGAATCTAACGGCAAGAAGGCGCCATCCTTTAATCTGTAATACTTCTTTTTTTGCCTAATGCTATCGAATACAGCGGATAACTCATCTTTTTGCACACCATCAATATTGAAACTAAACTCTAGAAAATCATTTAAGCCATTAAGCCTTAAACTACCTGAAAATGAAAGGGTTTTCCTAAAACTCATGGCTTTGAAGCTTTCTGAATAGAATACCTGTGAATTCTCCTGCAATTTAGGTATTACATAGTTCACAAAGTCAAATATTTTTTCTTCTTCGTCTAGATAAATTCTGTTTCCACTTACTTTGAAATCTGTCTCAGCAAGTATATCAAGAATGATACCTTCCTTTTCCATATTTCTTATAAGTATTTTGTCAGAAGCTGATTGCCCACCACCAGCAGAGAAGGGATTAATATTCCTTTCTCCGTACTTAAATTTAACGTCAGCAGTTATTATTTCTTCATATCTATCAAGGTATATTTCAGGCTCAAATTCATGGCGCTCAACTATTGCTTGCAGCTCCTCATCAATGGAAACCTGGCCTATCTTTTCGACAAAGGGTAATATCTCAGCAAAAAATCGTTCTTTATCTTGATTCATAAAGGCTATCTTGTTTAATTTTTGTATGGAAACATACTGAAAAAAGGGCTTAAAATACTCTTGCTGAGACCTTGAAACTTTACAAACTATATCCTTATACAAAAAGTACTCATAATCAGAAGTAATGGAATGTAAAGGGTGTTTTGTGTTTATACTAAGTTCAACTGCAGCTCCATTTTTAGTCAGCATAAAATCTATAGGGATATCTTGCTCAACTATACAAACATTCTCTAGTCTCTGCTCATTAATAATAACATTAAAAGAGGTATGTTTTAACAACTGTAGTACATGTTTCAGTGCTGCTTCAGATAAATATATATCTTTATCTTTTAGAATGGATTGTTTTTTTATATTTCCAGACATGTAAT
>JAEZIB010000180.1 GCA_023416275.1 Bacillota bacterium
CCTATTAATCTGATAGGATGAGGCAGCCAATGGGGATCACCCAATATTAAATCCAATATAAAGCCTATAATAACTGCAATTAATATTTCCATAAAACTAATGCAACTCCTTTAAGCTTAATCAATCCCCTTTTCAATAACCTCATATATATACTTCATATCCAATGAAGCTCTCAAAGCATCTGCAAGTAAATCATATTGCTTATTCTTGTAGGCTTTGCTGTCAAAGGTTGAATTCCTGTCATATTTAAGTCCTTTTTCTTTCATTAACGCATCTGCTATCTCAAAAAGCACCTCATCACTGTCAAAAATCCCATGAACATAGCTTCCATAAATGTTTCCGCTGCTTGCTCCATCTATTTTTGTTCTGCCATTATTTTCAGTTAGCAAAGTAAATCCGTTTAAGAAATCCGTTTGCCCCATATGAATTTCATAACCCTCAAAACACTTCCCGTTAAGGCCCTTGAAGATACCGTCAACCTCTTGAAACTCACCCATTACTCTGGTTCTGACCTTTTGCTGCTCAAAAACTGTTGTAGCCTTTAATAATCCTAAGCCCTTCATTTCTCCGCCATACTCTACTCCATAAGGGTCCTTTAAATTTTCACAGAGCATTTGATATCCACCGCATATACCAAATACCGGTTTTTCATTAGCAGCATACTTTAAAATTGAAGCCTCAAGACCTGTTTCTCTCAGCCACTTCAAATCCCCCATTGTATTCTTAGTTCCAGGAATTATTATTAAATCTGGATTGCCCAGTTCACCAACGCTAGAGATATAGCGTATACTAGCACACTCTATATGTTCTAATGCATTAAAATCTGTAAAATTTGAAATTCTGGGAAGTCTAATTACTGCAATATCTATTAAGCTTTGTGATTTCACCCTTGTAAATCTTTCAGTCAAGCTGTCTTCATCGTCAATATCTACGCTAAGATAGGGTATAACACCAACTACAGGAATATTGATTAACTCACTAAGCATATTGAGTCCAGGCATTAATATATTGACATCGCCTCTGAACTTGTTAATAATAGTGCCTTTTACATAGCTTTTCTCACTCTCATCAAGTAACATGACTGTACCATATAATGCAGCAAAAACTCCTCCTCTGTCTATATCTCCTGCAATAAGTACAGGAGCTTTTGCCATTTTAGCCATGCCCATATTTACTATATCATCCTGCTTAAGATTTATTTCTGCTGGACTTCCTGCTCCCTCAATAACAATAATATCATTTTCTTGTGAAAGACTTTCATATGCCTCCATTATCTGAGGTATAAGCTGATTTTTATATTTAAAATAATCTGCTGCTGTCATATTTCCTATAGGCAGTCCATTTACTATTACCTGTGAACCTTTATCACTTGTTGGCTTTAGTAAAATGGGATTCATTCTTACATCAGGAGCCTTTTTTGCAGCCTCAGCCTGAACAACCTGTGCTCTGCCCATTTCAAAGCCATCATCAGTTATGTATGAATTAAGAGCCATATTCTGCGATTTAAATGGAGCTACACTATAGCCATCTTGTGAAAATATCCTGCATAAGCCTGCTACAATCAAACTTTTTCCTGCATTAGACATTGTGCCCTGAATCATTATTGACTTTGCCAAACTTTCCACCATCTTCCGTTTTAATACATTATGCTAGTTCCTAGCAATTACTAATTCAAGCGATTATTTTGGTAACAAACCCTTGATATAAAAGTTGAGCTAATTGATTTGAAATCATTGAGACACACTAACCAAAAACTCTCCTTTGTGTTTCACAGCATTTTTGTACAAATCTTCTTGCAAAATTTATGTTTCCGTATAAGTGTATATGGGGATATCCTGCAAAAAATGTATCTGAAGCAAAAATGCAATCCCATTTTCTACTTGAATTAGGTTTAGTTGCCTCGAAATCAGATCCATTATTGTCACTATCATAATAATGAAATTCATGCATATTTATGCAGTCCCCCTCAAGACAAAAAAGATTTTCCTTCTTTGCCCTCAAGCTTGCATATCCGAACCTTATAAGCTTATTTTGCAACAAACTTCTTCCCTCTATCGCTCCCACCATTGGTATAATATCACCGTTCATATCACATATAGCCTGTTGTAAATACATAAAGCCTCCACATTCTGCATATGTCGGCATCCCATTATTTACAGCTGTTTTGATATCCAATAGCATACTCTGATTCTGGTTAAGCTCTTTTGCATATAATTCTGGATACCCACCACCAAGTATAAGGCCACCTATATTTTCAGGTAGCTTTTCATCGTTTAGAGGAGAGAAAAATGTGAGCTTGGCTCCTAATTGTTCTAGCAATTCTAAGCTATCTTGATAATAAAAGCAGAAAGCCTTGTCCTTTGCTACAGCAATATTACAACAATAATCTTCACTCAATGCTGAGCTCCCAGACATGCTAAAACCTTTAGCAGCACAACACAATTTGCTTTTTTGAAGGATATCATCATAATCTATATTCTCTATAGTATTTATTGGTACAATATCTACATGTTTATACTCCAAAGCCTGCGCTGTCTGTCCAAGCTCCAATAACCCATCTAAATCAATGTACTTTTCTACGCTATCCGCCAACAAGTTTAGTTTTTGATGTAAATTCTCAATTTCACTGGCTGTAACAAGGCCTAGATGTCTACTTTCTAAAATTGCCTCAGGTAAACTTGGCAAAAAGCCTAACACCTTTAATTGTGTGTAATCCTCTATCATCTTTCTGTACATAGGATATGTTCCCGAAGCTATGTCATTTATTATAACGCCTTTTATAATGTTGGGCATAAAATCAATATAGCCCTTAAGCATTGCTACTATAGATAAGGACATTCCCTTACCATTAACCACCAAAACTACTGGCGTTCCTGTGAGTAAACTCATGGCATTTGAGGAATAGCTTCCATCATTTCCAATACCATCGTATAAGCCCATTACACCTTCTATAACTGATATTTCTGCCTTTTTACCGCTCTTGGAAAAAAGGTACTTTACGCAATTATCTCCGCAAAGAAAAGAATCCAGATTTCTCGAATTGGCACCTACTATTTCAGTATGAAACATTGTATCTATGTAGTCAGGCCCACACTTAAAGGCCGCTGTTATAATATTTCTGTTTACCAGTGCTTTTAATATTCCACAGGTTATAGTAGTCTTTCCACATCCGCTTCCTGTTCCTGCAATCATAATTCTAGCAAAATTATCTGATTTCATATTCACTCTACCTTATACAGAATAAAAAACTTATACCACGTAAGTTGTATTTTATTTGATATGTGCAAATTTGCGGTTGTTAATCTGTATTATTACGTTTAATTACTCTATTTACTAATTTGTTTGAACCTTTGATGTGTCTCTAATCTTGTTCTAATAAAGTTGCTACAAAACATTTTCTTAACTACCAGCATTGTTTTTATTATTATTTACTCAATACAAATTTACCTTACAACAGTTAAGTTCTTCCTCTTTCTATATCTAGAAGGTATAATAAGCGGCTTACCTGTTTCGGGATTTTGTAGTACCTGTACCTCCATATTATACACCTCCAAAATAACTTCTTTAGATAATACTTCTTCAGGTTTTCCGTGTTTTACCAGCTTCCCATCATTTAAAAGCATAATATAGTCACTATACTGAGAAGCTATATTTAAGTCATGTAGAACAGCAACAATTGTAATTCCCCGCGTTTCCACCATAGAGCTAAGTGTATCCATAAGCTCAATCTGGTGGTGTATATCAAGTTGGGATATTGGTTCATCCAAAAGTATGATTGGTGTGTCCTGTGTTAAAGCCCTTGCAACAACAACTCTTTGACGTTCTCCTCCACTTATCTCATTTAACTTCTTTTCTCTCAAATACCAAGTATTTGTTAATTCCATTGACCTTTGGGCGTATTCCAGATCCTTTTCTCCTTCACTCTGAAGCAGTCCCAAATAAGGATAGCGTCCCATCAGCACATAATCCAGCACATTAAAGTCAACATCACTATTTGTATTTTGGGAAACATAGGCTAGTTTCTTGGCAAGCTCTTTACCCTTCAAATTTTCTATAGGAATGTTATTTATTAATAAATCTCCACTTTCAGGCTCAAGGCTAGCTACTATTGTTCGCAATAATGTGGTTTTCCCTGATCCATTCGGACCAATAATACTGTAGAATTTACCCTTCTCAACAGTAAAATCCACGCCCAATATTATTTCACGCCCACCAAGAGAACATTTCAGATTTTTAGCTTTTACAGGGTATGTTTCTTTATTCATTGTCTAACCTTCTTCTTGGACTTAATTAGTAAATATATAAAATAAGGTGCTCCAAATAATGAAGTAACAGCACCCACTGGTAACTCTGTCGGCGGCATTACACTTCTTGCAAGAGTGTCACAAATCACTAAAAACACAGCTCCACCCACAGCAGAGAAAGGTAACATAGCCCTATGATCAGAACCAGTAATGAGTCTGGCTGCATGTGGTACAACAAGACCTACAAAGCCGATAATACCGCTAACCGATACGCAAACTGCTATTAAAAGCGAACATATTCCCATTAAAAGCTTTTTAACTGCTTCTACTCTAACACCAAGACTCTTTGCTATTTCTTCATTAGAGGATATAACATTTAAATCCCTTGCAAAAAAACAAAGTACAATTACGCCTATCAAGGTTATTGGGACCAGCAATACTACTTGCTGCCAGCTTGCTGCATTTACACTTCCCATCAGCCACATAAAAATGCCCTCAATTTTATCTCTTTTAAAAATCATTAAAATGGTGATGAGGGAGTATTCAAAAAGGCCAACAGCTACTCCTGATAATAAGAGGTTCGTAGAAGGCAGCCTGCCTCCTACATTCGCAATTGCATAAACAATAATGGTGGTCACTAAAGCTCCTATAAAGGCCAATAAAGAAACCATTCCAATACCCAATAAAATACTCTCAAGACCAAAAACAATGGCAATAGTAGCACCTAAGCCGGCACCGTTTGATATTCCTAATACGTATGGATCAGCCATTGGATTTCTGAATAAGCCTTGAAAACATCCACCCACAATTGAAAGCATTGCACCTATTGCCGCAGCTAAAACTATTCGAGGCATTCTTATATCTAGCACAATCATTTCATAGGTACTATTTATTGAGTCTGTGTTAATTAGCATACTTATAACCGGAATTTTGGAAAGCATTATTTTTAAAGCACTAAGTATACTAATGTCTGCAATTCCTATTGTGCTAGATATTAGCATTATAAAAACAAGTGCTACTATTGATATTATTAGTAATAACCTGTACTTTAATTTCTTATTAATATATGACATATATCTCCTATTTAAAAGCTTCAGGATGAATAATTTTTGCCAGCTCAACCAGACCGTCTGCCAGCCTTACCCCTTGCCTGTTTATAAGATTTTCATCAATTTCATAAAGCTTCTTATTTTTCACAGCCTTCAAATCCTTATAGCCGTTCGTTGTTTCCAATCCTTGCTTGTAGCCTCCTACTGAAGGACAAATCATAATTTCAGGATTTTTTTCAATTAACCTCTCAAGACTATATTTCCAGTCAGTAACATCAGCTGCTGCATTTTCCGCTCCTGCCATTTCCAAAAGCTGTCCTATAAAGGTATTATTGCCTGCAGTATAATCACCTGACTTGCCATACCCTATAACATAATATACTGAAGGCTTATCCTTCCCCTCTACTGCCTTTTTCACATCCTCAACCTTTTTCTTCATATCAGATATTAAAAGTTCTGCTTTCTCATTGGTGTTAAGTATATTACCAACCTTTGAAATAGTTTCATATACGCCTTCAAAGCTTTCTTCTCCATATAATACTACAGTTGGTATCTTTAGATCTTCCAGCTTTGTCAAGGTATCCTTGCTGAAATGAGTTGATGCGATTACTAAATCTGGCTTCAGTTCTGCTATTTTTTCTATACTAGGCTCCTTCAATGAGCCAATAGATTCTATTTTAGCGGTCTCAGGAGGGTAATCACAATACTCTGTTCGCCCCACTAATGTTGATTCAGCTTCAAGTGCAAATATAGTTTCTGTAATGTTAGGTGCAATAGAAATTACTCTTTGTGGCTGTTTATCGATGACTACTTCTCTATCATAGGAATCCTTAATGGTCATTGGATAAGTTGAGTTCTGTACTGTTGTATCTGTGGCTGCTGTTTCGGTAGCTACGCTTGTCTCAATTGTTGAGTCTGCTGAATTAACCTCCATGGTATTTTGTGCCGCATCCTTTACATTTCCGCAGGCTGTAAGGCTCACCATTAAAAATACTACTGCTAACAATTTTAAAATTCTGTTCATATCATTTCTCCCGTATAATTAAATTTAGTAAAACTTTATTATTAAAATGTTGGTTTTCTTATCGTTGCAAAAGTCAATAAATGTCGGCCATACACCAAATACTAATTACCATTTAGGACTTTCGTTATCCAAAAACACTAATACTTTTAGGGTATACATGTATTTATTCTTCTACATACACACTGTCAAAGTACACTTATGGTTTTTGTGGCTCGAAATGTTCGTACAAAGGATTTCTCAATCCACAAGAAGCTGCTCGCAGTCTATTGATATGCGAAGAGAACCATGAACACCTTTAATTGCCTTTAGTACAAAAAAATAATACCCTCATAAGCTTTCATAAAGGTATCATTTGCAAAAGAATAATATCACATGCTATCACATATAATCTTTTAAACAAACTATACACTCCATACACTGTGAAGCCATAGCACTGCATACTTACGTACACAGCAAATATTGGCAGGTCTTCCGACTAAGACATCAACGTCAGCTCTCACCTTCCCAAGCTATTGCTCAGTGGCATTAAAAACAAAATATTAATATCCAATATTTTTGTTTTTGAGAACCTCCTCCGTCATCACGGCAGCAGGACTGTTTGGGATTTTCACCCGAATTCCCTCTTAGTACCTAATAATCAAGCTTAATTTATAAAGCCTATAATGATTATCAAGTAACCAACAATTTAATATTAAGTTTTATTTCGTTATTATCATATCATAAGTATATAAAAAGTCAATTTATTGTGGCGGCTAAAGTTGTTGTAAACACAGTTAAATTTCACTTAGAGGTACACTAAAAATTCAGTTCAATTTCACCCAGCGTTCACATGCATACGTTATATTTAAAATAACATACAACACTTGAAGGAGAATAAGTAATGTCATCAAAAATTAGCGGTTTAAACATTATTAAAATAGTACTTGATATTATAATGTCTGTATTATTAGTTCTGATGTTCAATAAAAATGTAATTAGTCTTAATTTCCATGAAATTGGAGGACTATTTGTTGGTGGTTTCTTTTTAGTTCATATGCTACTAAACTGGAAATGGATTGTCGCTGTATCTAAACGAATATTTAGCAAGGAACTCTCCTTTAAATTAAGGTTTGGGTATATTATAATCTTTTTACTATTAATTTCAGTATTGCTAATATTAATAAGTGGCATATTTATTTCTAAAATTATTTTTGCAGGGTTTTTTACCTCTAGTATCAATTGGAAATCAATTCATTACTTTTCAGCTGCATGTTCTTTAATCCTTGTGGGAATACACTTAGGTTTAAACTGGGGATTTGTAATGGGAATGTTTAAGAAATTTATTAAGATTCCAACTACTATTGCAACGCCTATAAGTGTAATTATAGTAATAGCTATTGTATCCTTTGGTGCTTATAGCGTAGTTACTTCCAGTTTTACCAGATGGATATCATCACCGTTTTCTACTAGTCAGCTAAAAGGTGGTTTTAACAAACCAATGGATTTCCAAAATGATGAATTCAATAATGACACTGAGCGAAGCTCGTCTGGACAAAGTAGTGACGAAGCTGGTACTCTAGACTTTAACAACTCAGATAACAGTACAAAATCATCCAATAACATTCAGTCTTCTGATAAGCAAAATGGTGAAGACGACAAAAACCCGAATAATGGCAAAAACTTCAATAGAGGTGAGCGACCAAGTGGCTTCCATCAAAAAGGAGGCGAAAGACCTACAGACAATCGTGGATTCCCAGATAGAGGCGAACATGGTGGTAATGCCAGCATTATAAGTGTAATTCTAACCTTTATCTCAATAATAGGGCTGTTTTCTGCAATAACCTATTACTGCGGAAAACTTTTAAACAGAAGAAAAAGGTACATTATACTTCATTAAATCGTTAATGGTTTTAAAGCTCGTAATTTAGGTATTTACGAGCTTTTTTATTATTTAATAGATTAAAGACCATAAACCCTGTACCAAAAGTATCTGTTTTAAGTCCTTTATAAAAATAGTTGATATTTAAAATCCTTTTATATAAAATTAGTAAAGAGCAGTATGAGCGTTGTTTTATTGGGCAGGCATCGTATAAGTAAGTTTTTAAACATGATGTTTTGTATTAGCTTTATAATATATAGAAAGCTCTATCACCGTACTAATTAACTCAGAAGGGATCATATATTATGGAAGAAAAACAGCATTTCCATACTCATATATCAGAAGACGGCAAAGAGTACACCCATAGTCACTCTGATAAGCAGGAAAACAATCACGGACATGAAAACAATCATGAACATGGTCATGGGCATAAGCACAGCCATCAAAATACCAAAGCTGTATTAAACAGATTATCCCGTGCAAGCGGACACCTTGAATCGGTAAAACGTATGGTAGAGGACGGAAAGGATTGCAGTGAGGTTTTAATTCAATTATCTGCTGTCATTGCTGCACTTAATAACGCAGGTAAGGTTATATTAAAGGATCATATTGAGCACTGTATTGTGGATGCAGTAGAATCAGGCGATAAAGAGGCAATTGAAAACCTTAACAGGGCAATTGACCGATTTATTTGACCATTTATTCGCATAAGGTTTCTTAAAGAGGAGCCATGCAAACTCAATATGTTGCAAGCCCTCTATGTTTTGTAAGCTTAACGAAATAGTTAAATCAACCACCTTTATTTCTCCCAAAAAACAGTTGTCACTAGTGTTGTTGTACCTTCTGATATGTTGCCGTTTTTTTCTATTGATTTTAAATAGTCTCTTACATTTTCTATATCAATATCTGTTAACTCTTTCCGTTGTTTTGCTCTATTAATATAGAATTGGCAGGCTTGCTCATAAGTCCTGTCTGAATTCCATACTTGCTTTTCATAAGTAAATTCCGGTGAATATCCCAATTGCCACAGCATTGCAAATGTGTTTATTATCCCGTCATTAGCTGCTGATATACCCTGTTCAAGGCCTAATATTCTTTCAACCTCAGAATAAACTGAATCCTTACGCCTTGTAGGTTTGCACAAAATGCAATAACGCTTGCTGGCTGCAATCATTTTTTCTAAAGCAGCTGCATTTGATATAGCTGAAGTCATATGTGCAAATACCAAGTCAAAACGAGAAGCAAATCCATTTTCCTCAAGAGAAAGCTCATTCCAATCAGCTGTATACAACGTAACATTGTTTTGAGCTAATTCTTCCGCTCTTCTCTTACCGTTCTCAATCATTTTAGAAGAAATATCAACACCTGTTACAGTTCTCACACAGTTTGCAATTGCAATTGAATATGCTGCTGCACCACAGCCAACGTCGAGCACGTCATAAGAAGAATTTAGCAGTCTCTTGCTCTCTAAAAGCTGTAGAAATTGATTATCCTCAAAGGAAGGAAGCTCATTAAAACACTGTGCGTCTGCCTGTGAATCCCACATAGCAATTACTGCTTCAGAGTTATTATTTTTCAAAACCCAATTCTTTCTAATTTCATCTAATGTCATATGGCTTTCCCCTCTTCAAAATTATAACGCCTAGATTCAAAATTAAATTTTTCGATTTTATACACCGTCAAAAACCACTTGTG
Organism: Bacillota bacterium; assembly: GCA_023416275.1. Lineage (GTDB taxonomy): Bacteria > Bacillota > Clostridia > Acetivibrionales > DSM-1351 > Ruminiclostridium. Next base: position 9,871 of record JAEZIB010000180.1, read on the forward strand.
GTTTTTGTTGCTCGAAAATGCACCTTGTTTGTACATACTTTATTTTTGAGCTATTACATTCAGCGGCGTGTAAGCGAGGCGGGAGATATCCTCACCGCCTGAAAAACAAAGCAGTACCCGCCACTTATAGAAGTACGGGACATTTTCTTGCCTCGTTATAATCAGGAATTGGAATTACTACCTTAATGCCCTTATAATCGGCTATTGCAGCAGGCATATTGTATACTGCCTCCAAACATTCAGGAGTCATTGTATCAAGCCCTCCATAAGAATAAATATGTCCACCCTTTAAGAACAAGTACTTATCACAATAGCGCAGTGCAAGGTTTAAGTCGTGTATGACTACAGCCACAGCTATTCCACACTCTTTTGCAATGCTGCGAATAATTCTCAGAACTTCATACTGATTTCTTGGGTCCAAGCTGCTGGTGGGTTCATCTAATAGCAGAAACTTTGGCTGTTGTGCCAATGCTCTTGCTAACATAACCTTTTGCAGTTCACCACCGCTTATTTCATCAATATATTTAAGTTGAATCTTATCAAGCTCCATTTGCTCAATGATAATTTTTACAATATCAATATCTTTTTTCGTAGCATCCCATTTGATATAGGGTTTTCTCCCTAATAACACAGTATCAAATACCGTAATCCTAGAGCCTTCATTTTTCTGCGCCACATATGCAATGCGTTTTGCAACCTCGCTTCTGTGCATTACCAAAGTGTCCTGACCAGAAACATATACTGTACCACCTTTTGAAGTATAGATTCCATTAAGACATTTCAACAAAGTACTTTTTCCGGCTCCATTATTCCCTAATATTGCGATAAACTGATTATCCTCAATATCAAAGGAAATATCCTTTAAGATGTTTCTTGTATCATATGAAAAGGAAATATTTTTAATTTCTATCATGTTTTGATTCCCCCTTAAATAGCAAATATAAAAACATTGGGCCTCCAATAAAACTTGTAATTGCTCCAATTGGCAAAATAATGGGCGAAATAACCACTCTTGCAAAAGTATCCGCCAGTAACAGCAAAACAGCACCTGCCACTGCTGATGCAGGAAGCAAAAAACGATAGTCATTTCCAATAAACATCCTCAACAAGTGGGGAGCAACAAGTCCTATAAAGCTAATAATTCCTACTAACGCCACTGCTGCCGCAGATGCAAGGGAAGCAATTATCATTGAGCATAAAATCAGAGATTCTACATTTACACCGAGGCTTTTAGCAGTATGATGTCCACTATTTAATGCATTGTAATTCCAACGGTTAAACATAAAGTATATAAATGCTATAATAAAAACAATAAGCAGTATGATTAACTCTTTCCCATTAGTTCGCCCTAAATCTCCAAATGTCCAGAACACAACTGCTGCCACCTGCACATCCTCAGCAAAATATTGCATCAGAGTCGTTCCACCTGAAAACATTGCACTAAGTGCTACACCTGATAATACTAAAGCCTCAGGACCAATTCTCTTAATTCTAGATAATATCAACACAACAACTGCCGAAATTGCCCCTCCCATAAATGCACATATTGTCACAACATATGGGTTATCTATTGAAACAGCATTTGCTGCCGCCGTAGAGTTTTGTGTTCCTGCTCCAAACAAAATAATAGCTATAGTCGCACCAAACGCTGCTCCTTGAGATACTCCCAATGTTGAAGCTGATGCAAGCTGATTTCTCAGAATGCTCTGCATGACTGCACCCGCTATAGCAAGAGTGGCTCCAACTAGCATCGCTGTATAAATTCGTGGCAGCCTAATACCATATACTACAATTTCAGCTTTTTTTGTACCTTTTCCAACCAGTGTTTTTAAGATATCAATAAATGAAATCCCTGCAGAACCAGCACTTATTGCTGCTAATGCAATAGCAATTAACAAAACCAAAAGAACTGCAATGAAAAAAATCTTTCTCCGAGCAACCATTTCATAAGTAGATTGGGAATTTGCCTTTTTTAACATTCTTATTCTCCAATCTTAATTGATCCGAACCCAAAGCCAGCTTCTTCTAGATGTTTATAGTAGTCTGAAGCTCCCAGCATAAAAGAAAATATTTCATTTGCTTTTTTAACTGCATCAACATCGGAAAATTGATTAGGATACACAATTGATGCTGCATAATAGCAATCAGCCAGTGCTATTTCTACATTTGTATAATACCAATTGTATCCCAGCATTGTGTACACTTTACCCTTCTGAAAGGCTTTTAAAGATTTATAAAAATCACTATTATTTTTGTAGTCTTTATTAACTAAGCCGATGTTATTAGGATCAAGAAAAATTATTTCAGGATTCATTTCCAAAATTAATTCAGGATCAATTATTACACCCTTTGATGTATTATCAGATGCTTTAATTACGCTATTGGCATTGATAGCTTCAAAGGGAGGAAAGTTTTGATATGTACCTTCAATTCCATGACCTCCCTTGAAGGATACCGCCCCAGTGTATACAGATAGTTTATCTTCAGCCTTTATATCCTTTGTTCGATTATTTAAATCGTTCTCAATAGTCTGAATATAATTTATGACTTCTTCACAGCGTTCTTCCTTACCACACACTTCTCCAATAACTCTTAAGGACTCGTCATAATCATCTTCAAATAGTGTTCCGCCATTAATTACTACTACTGGAATACCTGTTTTACTTTGAAGTTTTTCGGCATCCTCCTTCGTATAAGCACATATTATAACATCGGGAGCTACTTTTACAATTTCCTCTACATAGGGTGTATATCCGCCGCTTCCGCCTTCCCCAACAGAAGGTAGGTCTTTCCACTTGTCATAGTTTTCCCAGTTATACGCTTTTACAAGAGTTTTCTCTTTTTCACCTGCTTCAACTCCTACCACCAAATCCTGCGCCTGAGCATAACACATCATTCTGAGCGCATTTGCCAAGGGAACTACGCTATTAACCTTTTGTGGTACTTCCACTTCTCTTCCCAGAGCATCTACTACTATTCGTTTATCTGAAGCAGTTGCTGTAGCTTGTGTTGTATTAGAAATTTGCTTACTATTTTGACAGCCAGTCATTAATATTGTTATAAATGTAATACATAAAACCAAAACAGCTAATTTTTTTATTTTCTTATTCATTATTATATTCCCCCACTATGGTGCATTTGTTTTAAAATAATAACCACCTTAACTTTAACCTTATGTTAGCTCTCATGCGCTTAAAAACCATAAAGTTAGACAAACCTTCAGATACTTGAACAATAATTGGTCAATTTATTCTCCTTATACCTCAAATCTGTTATAATCTGAAAAGCAATCTAAACATACCTTTTTTCCATCTTGTATTCTAATCATATTTTCAGAGGTTGCTTCCCCACAACACTCACAGTTAATTGAATTAAAAATTCTTGCACATTCCGGTATTTGTACCTTTACTTCAGTAATATCAAAAAGTTCCTCTGGCAATTTATTTTGCATATAATCAAAGGACTCCTCTCTTGTCATTCCCTTTGGTCTGTCTTTTAGAACCAAACGAACTGATTTCCCACTTGTTCTGTTGATAAAGGAAAACGCCTGCTTACCTCTCAAATGAAAGAGCAAATTACCTTTTCCAACACTACAACCAAGCAAAACCTGTATTGCATCAACACCACATGCATCATTCTCAGAAATACATACTACATTTTCATCTTCCGAAAAGCTTAAGTCCAATAATTTAGTTGCGTAAAGTACAGCCTTATAGCCAATTGTCAATCCACCACACACGTGTCCGTGAAATTTTGCACATTGTTCCCA
>JAEZIB010000182.1 GCA_023416275.1 Bacillota bacterium
GAGAAACAGCAGCTGAGATGGCAGAAGGAATTAGGAAAAGGTTAAAAACTAATATAGGTATTTCAATTACAGGAATAGCAGGACCTGATGGAGGCACTGTTGAAAAACCAGTTGGTTTAGTATATATTGGCCTTTCTTCTGAAAAGGGTACACTTACAAAGGAACTGAGACTTTCAGGAAATAGAAAGCGAATACGTACCGTTACAGTTTTACATGCTTTTGACATAATTAGAAGGCATATTATTGGCTTAGAAATTGATATTGGTGGACAAAAATAAATCAACTTTCACATAAAGACTCACACACCTACTATTACCAAATGTGAAAGTTGAATAAATAAAATGAACAAACGAATAAGGACTGCCAAAGTGCAGTCAGGGGGTTAATAACTTGGATTCAAAAAATAAAAAACTAACAGGTGCCGCCATAATAGTAATGACATCTATTGTTGTCAGTAGAATTACTGGTTACCTGAGAACTATACTAATAAATAATTTACTTACAGCTTCACAATCAGATTCATTAATGGCTGCATTCAAAACTACGGATTTGATGTACAATTTACTTATTGGGGGTGCTATTGCGGCAGCAGTTATACCTGTATTATCGGGATATTTGGCAAAGGACGAAGAAGAGGACGGCTGGAAAGCAGTAGGTACATTTATAAATGTTATATTTATTGCGATGATTGTTCTTTGTATTTTGGGTGTTATTTTTGCACCAACGGTAGTTTCAATTACTGCCCTAGGATTTTATGGAGAGAAGAGAGAGTTAACAATACAGTTGACCAGAATACTTTTTCCGTCAGTTGCTTTTATGATGCTGGCAGGGCTAACAAATGGTGTGCTAAATTCATACCAGCGCTTTGCAGCAGCAGCTTATGGTCCTTCCATTTACAATCTTGGAGTAGCACTAAGTATCTTTGTATTGAGTAGATTTGGAGTTAAATATGTTGCTTTTGGAATACTTGCAAGTGCTGTTATATACTTTATAATACAGATTTCCTTTGCATTTCCAAATTTTAAATATTATAAACCTAAAATTTTATGGCATCATCAGGGCTTCAGAAGATTATTCAAGCTTGCAATTCCATCTCTATTGGCGTCTGCAATCATTCAAGTTAACCTTATAATTACCCAACGCTTTATTTCACTATATGATCTAGATGGAGCTGTAACTGCCTACGGAAATGCAAATGACTTGTGGCAGCTTCCATATGGTATATTTGCTATGGGTTTAGGAACGGCGTTGCTTCCCACATTATCTGAAAAGCTTGCATTGAAAAAACTAGATGAGTTTAAAGATATATTGAATAACGCCTTTAAAACAATTCTTTATTTAATAATTCCTTCTGCAGTAGGTTGTATTATACTTGCTGAGCCGTTAATTAGTGTTGTTTATAAATGGTCACAAGCAATTGGCGTTGAAAGAATATCTGTTGCAGGAGAAATTCTGATTATGTTTACTGCTGCAATGATAGCACAATCTATGCTTGCAATCCTTACGAGAGCTTTTTATGCCAATAATGATACTAAAACGCCTCTATATATAGGTGTTTTGTCAATGGTGCTTAATTATGTGTTCTGTACTATATTTTTCAATACAACAGATTTAGGCGTTGCAGGTATGGCCTTATCCTACTCAATAATAAGTGTAGTGTATATGATTATTATGATGAGTGTTCTCTCGAAGAAAATGGAGGGAATGCAATGGAAAAAGCTTATAAAGTACTCTGGAAAGCTTATTGTGGCTGCGGCAATAATGGGATTAGCTATTTTCTTTATGAATAGATTAATTTCTATAAATTTTTTACAAAAATTTTCTATTCAAACTAAGCTAATAGAAATTGTTGCATTAGGAATAGAAATAACAGCAGGTGCTCTTGTTTACTTTGTGACGACAATGCTCTTGAAAGTAAATGAAGCTGTCGCGTTTAAAAACAAAATATTTAATAGAATGAATAGTATATTTAATAGGCTTAAGGGGTAACTAGCTCAGCCGTTTTATTAAGCAGGATAATATATAGTAATGGCTTATAAAAACAATTACTGTCGATATTATGAAAGAACTCATTTCATTGCTACAGTATATGTAATTCTTTAATCCATATTTTAGAAAGGTATTATTTTGGCTGAACATAACTCTGAAAACTTAATTAAAAATATTTATTTTATTAGTTGACTATAAAGATAAAAAGCTATATAATTTAAAAAGAACAAATGTTCGAAAATTGTGAGGAGGAAATCACATGTTAGAAAAGAAAAAAGCATTAGAAATGGCTCTTGGTCAAATCGAAAAACAATTTGGAAAAGGTTCTGTTATGAAATTGGGAGAGAACGCTCATATGAATGTTGAGTTTATCCCAACTGGTTCATTGAGCCTTGATATTGCACTTGGAATTGGTGGAGTGCCTAGAGGAAGAATTGTTGAGATTTATGGGCCGGAATCCTCTGGTAAGACCACAGTTGCGCTTCATATGATTGCTGAAGCTCAAAAGATGGGTGGGGAGGCTGCATTTATAGATGCTGAACATGCTCTTGATCCTAAGTATGCCAAAAATCTTGGAGTTGATATAGAAAATTTGATAGTATCTCAGCCAGACACAGGTGAGCAGGCGTTGGAAATTACAGAAGCCCTTGTTAGAAGTGGCGCTATAGACATCATTGTTGTTGACTCAGTTGCAGCCCTTGTTCCCAAAGCCGAAATAGACGGAGAAATGGGAGATGCTCATGTTGGATTGCAAGCCAGGCTAATGTCTCAGGCACTTCGTAAACTTGCTGGAATAATAAGTAAATCCAGGACAACCGCTATATTTATTAACCAGCTACGTGAAAAGGTTGGTATTATGTTTGGAAATCCTGAGGTTACACCGGGAGGTAGGGCACTAAAATTCTATTCATCTGTTCGTCTTGATGTAAGAAGAATAGAATCTTTAAAGCAAGGAAACGAAGTAGTAGGTAATAGGACTAGGGTTAAAGTAGTTAAAAACAAGATTGCTCCACCATTTAAAGAAGCGGAGTTTGATATTGTTTATGGTGAAGGTATATCAAAAGTGGGCAGCATTCTTGATATTGCTGTAAATATGGAAATTGTAAACAAGAGCGGTGCTTGGTTTTCATATAACGGACAACGTATAGGTCAAGGAAGGGAAAATTCAAAGCAATATTTAAAAGAGAACCCAGCTATTTGTGCTGAGATTGAAAAAATGGTAAGAAACAACTTTTCTTCAGTTGAACAGACCGAGAAGGTAGATATTACGGAAGACGAAGAAATTGATGATAATGACGGAATAAAATAAACTTGTGATATTTGCTACGGTAGAATGGATATAGTATTTAATTTACACTTGTACAGCATGTAATTTAATACTATGAGTTCAATAACCTGCATTGCACACGTTTAGAAAAGAAGTATGGTGATTGTGCATATATACTGCGGTTTGCTTTAAGCTATTGGTTTAAATTTTTATGCTTATAACTATTCTCAACGCAGATTTAAAGTACAAAAAATTCAAATAATCTGTGGAAAACCTCTGCTACGCAGAGGTTTTCCAATATTTATTGTGTGCAGACAAAAAGTATATATTGCTTTTAAGGTTTTATTTATACAACAATTGATATATTAAAGTTACTTTTAGGAGGGTTAATGTGATAATCACATCTATTGAAGTAAATAAGAGCATTGCATCAATGGCAGAAGTGTTTGTTGATGACACTGTTTCTTTTTGCTTGCCACAAAAACGCATTAGAGCTCTAGACCTATATAAAGGAAAGGATATCACGCCTGAGACTTTAGAATTTTTATTGAATTATGAGGTGTTAGATGCAGCAAAATCTTGTGCTGTTAAGTATCTTTCTTTTAAACTTAGAACCTCAAGTGAGGTAAATCAAAAGCTTTGTGAACTTGGATATAAAGAAGAGACAATTCATAAAGTTATAGATTGCTTGCTTCAGATAGATTATATAAATGATTACAAATATGCTATCAAATACATAAGAGAGAAAACTAAGCTTCAGCCAAAGTCTATAAAAATGTTATCAATGGAATTAAGCTATAAGGGTATTCCTGATGACATTATAAATAGTGCTTTTGAAGAAATTAAATTAGATGAAGATAGTATAGCTTATAAGCTTATTGAGAAGAAATTTTCAAAAATAAACTCTTATGATGAAAAGACTCTTCAAAAAATGAAGTCTTTTTTAGCAAATAGAGGATTTAGCTACCCACAAATAGCTAGAGTGGTGAGCAAGTTTGTACCAGATGAGAGCTTTGAAGATTGCTAGATATAGGAATTTATATATTTAGGAGTGTTGCAAAAAGTAATCTTAATTCTGAGCAGTTTCGCAATGTATATTGAATAACTCCCTTGCCAACTGAAAATTGTAAATGTGGGAGACCTTATCAAAATAAAAAGTTAAATAAATGCTTAAAATAAGTTAGTTTTCTTGGCAATAACCTATTGATAAACTTAAGCATGTATAGACTTTTCATTAGGGGATTGGGTTAAGAATTACACTTTAAATGGCAGAATTTTAACCTTAAATATTAAATAATTGAAAATAATTTTCTTAATACATTGACAATTCCTAAATATTAATAAATAATTTCTATTAGAGTTTTTAATAAAAAATTCCTATGTAATTATATTATATATATTTGAGGAGAAAATTGTGAACAAAAAAATTGGCGTTGTTTCCTTGGGATGTCCAAAAAATTTAGTAGATAGTGAAATAATGCTTGGATTACTATCAAAATCAGATTATGAAATTGTTAATGATAAAGGACTTGCAAATATTTTGATAGTAAACACCTGTGGATTTATAGAATCTGCACAGCAAGAATCAATAAATACTATTTTAGAGATGGCAGAGGAAAAGAAAAAAAATTGTGAGATACTAATAGTTACAGGCTGTATGGCGGAAAGATATAAAGAGCTTATACTAGAACAAATACCAGAGGTTGATGCAGTACTAGGTACTGGTAACTATGAAGAGATTGCAGAAACAATAAATAAAGCATACAATGGTGAGAAAACTGTTTCCTACGGAAAGCTTGAAGATGTAGATTATCTTAATATAGAGCGTATTATTTCCTCTAGCAAGCAATCGGTTTATCTGAAAATATCTGAAGGCTGCGACAATAAATGCACATATTGTATTATTCCATATTTGAGGGGTAAATACAGAAGCAGAAAAATGGATGACTTAATATATGAAGCTGAACTATTAGCTAAAAATGGTGCTAAGGAGCTTATACTAGTAGCGCAAGATACAACTAGATATGGAATAGATATATATGGCAGAAAAATGCTACCTGAGCTTATACAAAAATTATCAAAAATATCAGGTGTTGAATGGATTCGCTTGTTATATTGCTATCCTGAGGAGATTGATGAACAGCTAATACAAGAAATTGCATCAAATCCAAAAGTATGTAAGTATATAGATATTCCTATACAGCATGCATCTGACAAGATTTTGAAGCTTATGGGACGTCGTGGCAATATTTCCGAGATTCGTACAGCTCTATATAAGCTTAGAGAGAATGTTAAGGATATAGTTATTAGAACAACTTTAATAGTAGGATTTCCTGGTGAAACTGATGAAGATTTTGAGCAATTAATTAACTTTGTTGATGAATTTAAGTTTGACAGGCTGGGTGTTTTTACTTATTCGAAGGAAAAGGGTACACCAGCTGCAAAAATGAAAAATCAAATAAATCAAAAACTAAAAATAAAACGGCAAAAAGCAGTTATGGACCTTCAAAATTCTATTAGCCAGGATATAAACAGTAATAGAACAGGAAAAATATACAAAGCTATTGTTGACGGAATTGCTGATGATGGTATATTCTATTATGGACGTACTTATGCAGAAGCCCCTGAGATTGATGGGTTAATTTATTTTACTAGCAGTGAACCGCTTACGCTGGGAAACTTTGTTGATGTAAGGATATTAAACGCTGAAGAATATGATTTGATAGGAGAGGTCATAAATGAATTTACCAAATAAAATCACAGTATCCAGGATTATATTAGTACCATTATTAATGATTTTTTTAATTCCAATTCCTGATGCTACAGTAAATTTACCTTTGCTAAAGTTTCTTAAGGATGAAATGCTAGCTATTAATAGATTTATTTCTGGAACAGGAAATTATATAGCTGCGTTTATTTTTATCTTGGCGGCAAGTACCGATGGTGTAGATGGTTATATAGCACGTAAGCATAAACTTGTGACAGCTCTAGGAAAGTTTCTTGATCCTATTGCAGATAAGCTGTTGATAACAGCAGCTTTAATAGCTTTGGTTCAAAATGAAATAATAACTGGTTGGGCAGCAATGATAATTATATCAAGAGAATTGCTGGTTACAGGATTTCGTTCCATTGCAGCAGCTGAGGGACAGGTTATTGCTGCTAATAAGTCTGGTAAAATAAAGATGGTATTGCAAACAGTAGCTGTATCAGTGTGTTTACTGGAAGATTGGCCGTTTTCATTGGTAACAGATATACCTATTGGCGCTTATTTAATGTTTTTAGCAGTTATAGTAACTATTTATTCAGGTATTGATTTCTTTATACAGAATGGGAAAATATTAAAATCAGGCAATAAATAAAAAAGATATTAATTGCTATCGCTGAAAATCTGTTGTTCAAATTCAACTCTTTAAAAACATAAGTTGTTTATGTTGGGTAAATAAAAGTACTATTTGTTCAAAGCTTGTTTTTAAATAGCAAGTAAAATAATTGCCTAATTGGTATTGTATTACCATTAAATTGCTTTAAGACATTTAACTGTAATTGATCTGTTAGTTAATAATTATTTATATATTTTTAGATGGCCGTAATAATGAGTTACGGCTAATTTTATGTGCACATAAGGCGTATAAGCTGACTCTTTATATTCATTGAGCAAGCTTTTTTCTCATCTAATTTGTGCTATTATTCTTAACCCGACTTTCTAAGTGAAAGGTCTATCTAGGCTCAAGTTTGTCAATGGTTTGTTAATCAGTAAAACTAACTTATTTTAAACAGTTATCTAACTTTTCATTTGATAAGAACTCCTACATCTACAATTTTTATCTTCGAAAGTTGAAATTGTAAATAAAGATCTGAAAATATAATTATTTTGGTGCTTTTAATATAATAAAAATTAGGTAATAATATCATAAATATAGTTTTATTAGATAAAAGCTGATGTAAACATATTTTTACTAGTTTCAAAAATTAGAATTTCTATATCGGGAGTTTTAAAGCATTTTATTTTTATTTCCTGCACAAAATTGATTTTATTATATTAGACTAATTTGTTTTTAAAATGTGGAGTCACAATTTAATTAGCTCTATATGTGTCGTTATGGCAAGGCCCGTAAAAGTATCATAGTTGCATCAGCAGTGTCTTGCGATTTAGAGCATTTATATACTTTGATTGAGGAAAGGTCTGAATTTAGGTCATCATAATGTATTAGGAGAGCTTTAACCGTCAAATATGCGCTTAATATAGTATAAGAATTAGGTAATAATATCATAAAATAGTTGCAATAACGTAAAAGTTAATATATAATCTTGTTATCAGCAATTAGTATCAGGTAATAATTATATTAAATTGTTAATAGATATATAAGGAGTGTTTGTTTTTGAGTAGATCATCATCACAGAAACAACAGAGGCAGATGACCCTCCTTGAAAAGATCAAATATGATCCATTTTTAACAGATGAAGAATTAGCAGATTTTTTTAAGGTTAGCGTACCAACGATAAGACTGGATAGACTTGAGTTGGGAATTCCTGAACTCAGGGAGAGAATAAAAAATGTTGCAGAAAGTAATCAAGAAAAGCTAAAGTCTATTGAAGGTAAAGAATTAATAGGTGAGTTAATAGATTTGCAACTGGGCTTAAGTGCAATATCTTTGATGGAAACAAATGATTCCATGGCTTTTGAGAAAACCCGTATTGTAAGAGGTAATTTTATTTATTCATTAGCTGAAACTCTTGCAATAGCTGTAATAGATGCACAAGTGGCACTTGTGGGTGTTGCTAATATAAAATATAAAATTCCTGTATACTCCGGAGCAAAAATAATTGCAAAAGCAGAGGTAAAGAAAAATAAAGGAAGTAGATTTATTGTTTGGGTTAAAATATATGAAAAAAATATAGAGGTGTTTAGAGGGAAATTTATCCTAGTTACTATAGATAAGCATAATGTTAAGTCATAATTAATATTATGCTTAAATAACAGAGAAATAATTGGAGTGTGAATTACGTGATAAATATTATCGTTGATGCTATGGGCGGAGATAATGCACCTAAGGCTATTATAGATGGATGTGTAGAAGCTATTAATATGGAGGATGGCTTTAAAATTACTCTTGTTGGAAAAAGTGAAATTATTCAGAAAATTCTAGATGACAACAGATATGATAGAGATAGAATTGATATTGTAAATGCAACTGAAGTCATTGAAGGTGATGATACTCCTACAAAAGCAATTAAAAGTAAAAAGGATTCTTCAATGGTTGTTGGTTTTAATCTTATCAAAGAAAACAAAGGAGATGCATTTATTTCAGCAGGTAATACTGGAGCGCTGATGACAGGTGCATTGCTGTTACTAGGTCGGATAAAAGGGATAGACAGACCATCACTGCCGGCTTTAGTGCCATCAAAGAAGAACATGGTTTTACTTATTGATGCAGGTATGAATACTGTTTGTAGACCTATAAATTATTTACAGTTTGCAATTATGGGTTCTATATATATGAAGCTTATTTATAAGATTCAAAAACCTAAAGTAGGTTTATTAAATGTTGGGTCTGAGGATGCAAAGGGTAATGATACGTTAAAAAATGCATTCAAAATGCTGTCTAAAGGACCTATCAATTTTATTGGTAACATGGAAGGAAATGATATCACGAGTGGTGATATTGACATTGCTGTTTGTGATGGGTATGTTGGTAATGTTTCTCTTAAGCTGTTCGAGGGTGCTGGTTCTTTATTATTAAACGAAATAAAGGCTATCTTTACAAAGAATATAGTAACAAAACTTTGCTATCTACTTATGAAATCAGCATTTAAAGATTTCAAAAATAAATTTAATGCTGATGAGCTGGCAGGAGCACCAGTATTAGGAGTAAAGGGACTTGTTATTAAAAGTCATGGCTCTTCTAAAGCAAAAACCATTAGAACAGCAATTTTAAAAAGAGCAATCCCATTAGTTAAGTTCGGAGTTGTAAATGAAATTAAAAATCAATTTGAAAATATGGAGGTGAAGCCTTCTGATGATGAAATTAGCTAAAAGTGTCGGAATAATTGGAACAGGTAGCTATTTACCTGAAAAAGTGCTTACTAATTTTGATTTAGAAAAAATGGTTGATACATCGAATGAATGGATTATAAAGAGAACAGGAATCTCTGAGAGAAGAATTTTGGATGAAGATTTACCGGCTTATTCAATGGGTATTGAGGCAGCAAAGAGGGCTATAGAAAATGCTAATTTGAAAGCTGAAGATATTGACTTGATTGTTTATGCAACTGTTACTGATGACTACTATACTCCTTCACAAGCATGTATTATTCAAGGAGCTATCGGTGCATCAAATGCTATAGCATTTGATATAAGTGCTGCATGTACAGGATTTATTTACGCATTGGTAGTTGCACAACAGTTTGTTGCATGTGGTCAATATAAGCATGCTTTGGTAATAGGCTGTGAAGCACTGTCTAAAATAACTGATTGGAAAGATAGAAATACATGTGTATTATTTGGTGATGGGGCTGGTGCTGCTGTGCTGGGTCAAGTTGACGAAGGATATGGAATACTCAATTCATTCTTGGGTTCAGATGGTACTTCTGCAATGGTTCTTAACGCTCCTAGCTTATATATTTCAGAGGAACAAAAAGAAAATAGGCTAAATGATAAGCTTAATTCTTTATGGATGGACGGAACAGAGGTATTTAAATTTGCTGTTAAGACAATGTCCAGCGCAACTTTAAAAGTATTAGAAGAATTAAATATGAGTGTTGATGACTTACAGCATATTTTCCCTCATCAAGCAAATACAAGAATAATTGACGGCGCAATCAAAAAGCTTGGTATAACTGATGATAAACTGTATTATATCATCCATAAATACGGAAATATATCTTCTGCATCAGTTCCTGTTGCTTTAGATGAAGCTAATCGTGAAGGCAGGCTAAAAAAGGGTGATAACTTAGTTTTAGTAGGCTTTGGAGGGGGATTAACTTGGGGGTCCATAGCACTTAAATGGTTTTAATACTTTCTTAATGTTAAGAATATATATTTATTTATAAAGTGAGGTATAATCATGGGTAAAATAGCATTTATTTTTCCTGGTCAGGGAGCTCAATATGTGGGCATGGGCAAGGAAATAGCAGATCAATATAAAAGTGCAGATGATATTTTTAATGAGGCAACAGCAGCCTTGGGATTTGATATTAAAGAAATGATTTTCAGTGGCGATGATGAAACCTTAAAAATCACTGAAAATACTCAACCAACAATTCTTACTACAAGTATAGCATGTATGCAGCCTCTCCTTGAAAAAGGAATAAAGCCCGACTATGTAGCAGGCTTGAGCTTAGGAGAATATGCCGCTCATGTTACTGCTGGCACTATTAATTTTAGTGATGCAGTAAAGCTTGTTAAAAAAAGAGGAAAATATATGCAAGAAGCGGTACCAGTAGGTATTGGTGCTATGTCAGTAATTATGGGGCTTGATAATGATGTTGTAATTGAATGTTGTAAAGAGGCTTCACAATTAGGCATTGTTGAAGCAACAAATTTCAACTGTCCTGGACAGATTGCAATTGCAGGAGAAAAAGCTCCAGTTGAGAAAGCTAGTGAATTATGCAAGGAAAAAGGTGCTAAAAGAACTGTTCTTTTACCAGTAAGTGCACCATTTCATTGTAGTCTGTTAAAACCTGCAGGAGAGAAACTGGCTGCTGAGCTTGAAAATATTACTCTAAACGATATTCAAATACCTGTAGTTACAAATGTTACAGCTGAATGTATAACTGATAAGAGTGATGTTAAGGAATTACTAGTTAATCAAGTTAGTAAATCTGTACTTTGGGAAAATTGTATCAGAGCAATGATTGACAAAGGCGTTGATACATTTATAGAAATAGGCCCTGGCAAAGTTCTAAACGGTTTTTTAAAGAAAATTAACAAAGATGTTATCGCATTAAATGTTGAGGATTTGGAAAGTCTGAATAAGACTTTAGAAGCTTTAGCATAAAAGAAAAGTTATTTTTTCTATTGCTTTTAATAGCAGGTTAACTAGTTGACTAAAGTGTTAGTATTTAGTTACTCAACTTTCCTAGTTGAAAATTGAGTTAATTATCATTAAGTCTGATTGGGGGTGTAGCTAGTGCAATTTGAAGGGAAAACCGCTATAATTACAGGTTCTTCAAGAGGAATTGGAAAAGCAATTGCTGAAAAACTTGGCAAACTTGGGGCAAATGTAGTTATTAACGGGTTTACTGATAAAGTTCTTGAAACTGCAAAAGAATTTGAGGCTATGGGAATAAAAGTTGCTGCAAATGTCGGAGATGTTAGAAACGCTGAAGATGTAAAGGCAATGATTAGTACTGCAGTAAATACATTTGGCAGTATAGATATTCTTATAAACAATGCAGGAATAACAAAGGATAAACCAATGGCAATGATGTCTGAGGACGATTGGGACATTGTACTTGACATTAATTTAAAGGGTTCTTTTTTGTGTACTAAATTGGCTGCAAAGCATATGATTAAAAAAAGGTATGGAAGAATTGTTAATATATCTTCTGTTGCTGGTGCATATGGAAACGTAGGTCAAGCAAATTATTCTGCATCTAAAGGCGGACTAATTGGATTAACAAAAACCACTGCTAAGGAATTTGCACCAAGAGGAATTACTTGTAATGCAGTTACACCAGGATTAATAGATAGTGAAATGACGGAAATATTACCAGAAGAATTGAAGCAAAAGTATATTGAAAAAATTGCACTCGGAAGGTATGGGACACCTGAAGAAGTTGCTAACGTAGTTGCTTTCCTTGCTTCAGATGACTCGGCTTATATTACAGGTCAAGTTATAGATATTGACGGTGGTTTACTAATATAATATTATATTTGTGAATTGTTTGTGTTTTTTGAGCTTATTGGCTTGAATTATATTAAATTGCATTATATGGTATTGTTTATATATGCAATTATCAACTCTCTTGGAAGGAGGTGAATATATGGTTTTCGAAAAAGTTAAGAAGTTAGTTGTTGAGCAGTTAGGTGTTGAAGAAGACGATATAGCTATGGAATCTTCTTTCATAGATGATCTTGGAGCAGATTCTCTTGATATAGTTGAATTAATAATGGCTTTAGAAGAAGAGTTTAGCCTTGAGATTCCAGATACTGAAGCTGAGAAGATTACAACAGTAGGTGATGCTGTTGAATACATTACTAAGAACACTTAAAAGTTAGATAAAAAAAGTCCCAATAATGGGACTTTTTTTATCTAAATCTAAAATATCAATATAGAAGTAAAATCGTTTATGTAAAATAATCAAAATTTAAATATATTAATAAATTACTCAACTATCCAGTTGGAAATTATTGGTGTTATACTTATCAATGGAAGGTTGAGTGAATTATAACAACACCTCTGAAAATGAGGTTCTTTACCAACTGTTTGTGCTCAGACACATCAAAGGAATAGTAGTTTTATAAAAAATGTGGTTATCCCTGCAAAGCAGAGGTACTCCATTGAAATATTTACAAAATTTTTGTGCCCCAATGTGGGCGTGGAGGTTAATATGAAAAAGCGTGTAGTTATTACTGGTACAGGTGTAGTTTCGTCTTTAGGAATTGGAACAGAACAATTTTGGAATTCAATAAAAGAAGGTAAGAATGGCATAAGTGAAGTTACAAGAATTGATGTATCAAATCTATCAACTAAAGTAGCTGCTGAGATTAAGGATTTTGATCCTAATGAGTTTATGGACAAAAAAGAAGCAAAAAGAATGGACCGATTTAATCAATATGCAATTGCTGCATCAAAATTGGCTGTTGAAGCTTCAAAGCTGGATTTAGAGGCAGTAAACCTTGATAGATGTGGTGTAATTGTAGGTTCTGGTATTGGTGGTATAGAAACATTTGAGGATCAGCATAGTGTTCTTATTAATAAAGGGCCTGGAAGAATAAGTCCATTCTTTATTCCTATGATGATTGCAAATATGGCATCAGGACAAATCGCTATCAGATTTGGCTTTAAAGGTTTTAATGAATGTGTTGTTACCGCATGTGCTACTGGAAATAATGCAATAGGAGATGCCTTTAAAGTTATTCAGCGTGGAGATGCTGATGTAATGATAACAGGTGGTGCAGAGGCGTGCATTACAATGATGGGCTTTGGTGGGTTCTGTTCTATGGGAGCTATGACTAAAAATCCTGATCCAAATACAGCATCAAGACCTTTTGATAAGGACAGAGATGGCTTTGTATGTGGAGAAGGTGCAGGTATTCTTATAATTGAAGAATATGAGCATGCTGTTAAAAGAGGAGCAAATATTATAGCTGAAGTAGTTGGTTATGGTTGCACTTGTGATGCATATCATATTACAGCGCCACATCCTGAGGGAGACGGCGGAGTAAGGAGTATGCAAATGAGTATTAACGATGCTGGTATAAAGCCAGAGGATATAGGATATATTAATGCACATGGGACATCAACTCCATTAAATGATCCTTCAGAGGTCAAGGTTGTAAAAAGAGTATTTGGAGAACACGCTAATAAAGTTGCAATGAGTTCAACTAAGTCTATGACAGGACATCTATTGGGTGCTGCGGGAGCTATAGAGGCTATTGTTACAGCAATGGCACTAAAAGAAGGTTTCTTGCCTCCAACAATAAATGTTAAGAATCAAGATCCAGAATGTGATATTGACTGTGTTCCAAATGTAGGCAGAAATGCAGATATCAAGTTTGCATTATCAAATGCACTTGGATTTGGTGGACACAATGCTACTTTGTGTATGAAAAAATTTGAATAGCATTATACTATTGCTGATAAAGATATAAAAGTATAAAATAAAAAGGTGGGGTTATTTGCTCCACCTTTTTTCTTAAATCTAAGCAGGTAAAGTCAATTATCATAATCTAGTTTTTTCTTAGATACTGTTAAAAGGCTTTAATTAAATTTTATAGGAGGTGACCTGGTTCATGTTTCTTTTGATGTTGTTTGAGTAAAAGGAGGACATGGACGTCATAATGATTAATAGTGGCTCAAATAATTATAGTTTATACGTACTTGAAGACAGAATAAAATATGATTTTAAAGACAAAAAAATACTACAAACAGCTATTACACACAGCTCATATGCAAATGAAAGAAAATCAAAAAAGTTAAATTATAATGAGAGAATTGAATTTCTAGGAGATTCAGTATTAAGTTTAGTAATAAGTGAATATTTGTACAAAATGTATCCTAATCTTCCAGAGGGAGAATTGACTGTAACAAGGGCTAAGATTGTTTGTGAAAATTCTCTTGCAAAATGTGCTGCTGATATTGGCTTGGGAACATTTTTACTATTAGGCAAGGGCGAGGAACTTTCTGGAGGAAGAGTAAAAAGTTCAATTCTATCAGATGCTTTTGAAGCTTTAATTGGTGCAATATATAATGATGGTGGCTTCGAAACGGCCAAAGTCTTTATTCTTAAGTATATGGAAGGTATTATAAAAAGTTGTGTGGACGGCAAATTATTTTATGACTACAAAACACAGCTTCAGGAATTAGTTCAGCAAAATGGCGAACAAAATATATTATATAATGTCATTAATGAAAGTGGACCGGATCATAATAAAACATTTGTTACAGAAGTTAGTATAAATGGGCTTATTACAGGAAAAGGGACTGGTCATTCCAAAAAGGAGTCTGAACAAAATGCAGCAAAAGATGCATTGATAAAGATAAATGACGACAAGGGAGTGTTATATAATTAAAAAGCATATTGTAATTCCTGTTTTTGTACCTCACAAAGGATGTCCCTTTGAGTGCATATTCTGTAATCAGAAAATAATCAGTGGTCAGATTAATGATGCAAAAGAAGATGAAATTCGAAAAAACATCGAAGATACTTTAAGTACAAGCGGAGATGCTTTTGTGGAAATTGCTTTTTATGGTGGAAGTTTTACTGGTATTCCTATAGAAGAGCAGGAATGGTATTTAAAAATAGGATATAGTTATGTAATGGCAGGACAAGTTACTCAACTAAGGCTTTCAACAAGACCCGACTATATCAGTGAGAGAATTCTTGATTTGCTTTCTAAATATGGAGTTAAGACTATTGAATTGGGAGCTCAAAGCCTTGATGAACAGGTGTTGGTATTAAGTCACAGAGGACATAGTATTGAGGCTGTCACTCAAGCTGCAAAAATGATAAAAGCAAGAGGATTTTCACTTGGAATTCAAACTATGGTTGGTTTGCCTGAGGACTCAAAGGAGAAGGCTATAATTACAGCAAATAGCGTTGTAAAACTAGCTCCTGACATTGTTCGAATATATCCAACACTTGTTATAAAAAATACCTATCTTCAAAAAATGTATTCAGAAGGCAGATATAAGCCTCTTACAGTTGAAAAAGCAGTTGATATATGTGCAGAGCTGTTAGAGATATATCAACAAAATAATATAAATGTAATTCGGATTGGACTTCAGCCTACTGAGAGTATAAATAATAATGGGGAAGTGGAGGCAGGCCCTTTTCATCCAGCATTTAGGCAATTAGTTGAATCAAGACTTTTATTAAATAAAATAATTAAGTATATTGAAGAAAACAATTTTGAAAAATTATCTGATATAGTTATTGAGTGTAACGATAGGCAACTTTCAAATATAATTGGACAAAAAAGAGCAAATATATTTTTTTTAAAGCATAAATTTGATTTTAATAATGTAATTGTAAAAGCAAATAATGATATTGAGCATTTTCAAGTACTAAAATTGCAGGAATTTAAATAAATATTTTTAAAAATTTATATGTAAAAAGAAGGTATTTGAAGGAATATATAGAATACTTATATAAATGTTATATATTTGCAAAAAAATTTTTATTAAAGCATTTTAGGAGGATATATTTATGGAGGTACTAAAAGTTTCAGCTAATTCACAGCCCAAATCTGTTGCTGGAGCATTAGCCGCTGTCTTACGAGATAATAATTATGCTGAAATCCAGGCAGTAGGAGCAGGAGCAGTAAATCAAGCGGTTAAAGCTATTGCAATTACTAGAGGTTTTGTTGCTCCTAATGGGATAGATCTTGTGACTGTTCCGGCTTTTGCAGAGGTTGTTATTGATGGCGAAGAAAGAACTGCTATCAAATTCTACATACAACCTAGATAACTCAATTTCTTAATTTAATAAGGCTCGCCTATTGGTGAGCCTTAAATTATGTGTAAAAATTCAACACAATTGTGATAAAATAAACGAGAATATATAATTATTAACTCAAACTTCGCACATAAAAATCTATTGGAGCAGTAGTATTACCAATGGCTTGTTGTTTAATAAACTGACTTGTTTTATGAAATTATTTAACTTTTCATTTGATATTGCTACCACACCTTATATTACTTGGCTTTAAACAGTATATTCATCTGTGTAGTTTGAGCTTTAATTTGAAAATAATATTATTGTAATAAAGAGGGCTTATATATATGAAAATGAGCTTAAAAGTTCATATTGATGATTTAAAAAATGGAATGATTCTTGGAGAAGATGTTTATTGTAATGAAAATTTACTCCTTTCAAAAGGTATGATAATAAAGCAATGTTATGTAAAAAAGCTGATATCAAGAGGTATTTCAGAGGTTGCAGTTTTGGCAGATAAAACATATTATGATGATATTTTTTTAAATCCAGTTGAAAAGTTTTATGTAGAGACATATGAGGCTTTGACAAAAGTAATTGAAAGAATCAAGGAAACAGATAAAATAGAAATTTCAAGAGTTTTTCCAATAGTTGAGAATATATTGGAGGCTGTATTTTCAAGTCAAAATTCAGTTTTATCACTTACAGGCTTTAGAGGTGAAGGGGATTATTTCCTGTTACATGCTTTAGATGTTTGCATATACAGCCTTATAGCAGCAAAGGTTATGAGATTAAGCTATGAAGATGTAGTTATACTTGGTATTGGAGCTCTTCTGCATGATATTGGTAAAATTAAAATATCCGACAGTATAATCAATAAAGTAGGAAAATTGACCGATAATGAATTTGATGAAGTAAAAAAACATTCTGAATATGGATATCAAATTTTATTAAAATCTCCTCAAATTAATTCTGATATAGAAAAAGTAGTTTTACAACACCATGAACGCTGTGATGGCAGTGGATATCCAAAACAATTGAAGGAGAAAGATATACATATGCTGTCCAAAGTAGTTGCAATTGCTGATATATATGATGCGTTGACATCAGATAGGGTATATCAAAAGAAGGTTCTGCCCCATGAAGCAGCAGAATATCTGCTTTGTATATCAAATACTCTGATAGATGCAAATATTGCAAAAGTATTTATTGATAATGTAGCTATTTATCCCAAAGGATGTCAAGTGCTACTTAGTAATAATCAAGTTGCTTTTGTTATTGATTCAAACCCTAAAATGCCTTTAAGGCCAGTTTTGAAGATTATGACGGATAGATTTAGAAATCCTTTGCTTGTTCCATATGAATTTAGTTTGCAGGAAAATTCGCATGTTTTAATTAAACAAATTTGCTGCTAATACTGGCAGAAGTCAATTTTGGTTCTAAACCCTCGGATTAATAAGCTCGAAAAACAAACTTTGATTCATCATTGTCGCTTTTCGAGCTTATAGGATTATAATATTAAACTTTCACAGTTGAAAATTTATTGAAGCACTAATACATGACTAGTGGAACTTGCCCTTTCATAGCCATTTGTAGCCTTCTTTCAACCTCAAACCAATTTATAAGGCGCCACCAGGACTCAATATACTTCTTGCGCTCATTCTGATAATCCAGATAATATGCATGTTCCCAAACATCACAGACCAGAATAGGTATTGAGCTCCATTGAGTCAAGTCTTGATGCTTTCCTGCTTGGAGAATTTCTAATCTCATCCATGCGGGCTGCCAAGCAAGGATTCCCCAGCCGGAGGCTTCAACCTTTTCGGTAGCGTTCTTAAATTGCTCTTTGAAGTTATTAAAGCTTTCAAAGTAATTATTTATTTGAGTGAGTGTTTGTATTCCCGGTTGTCCTGTCATACCAACAGGAGACATAATGGTCCAGTATATACTGTGAAGAATATGACCTGAACCATTAAAGGCAATTTCATTTTCCCAGTATTTAATATATTCATAGTTGTTTTGATTACGAGCCTCTTGAAGCTTTATTTCAGCTTTATTAAGACCATCAACGTAGGCTTTGTGGTGCTTATCATGATGATACTTTAATGTTGTCTGGCTTATAATAGGTTCTAATCCATTGTATGAGTAGGGTAATGGCGGTAACTGATGCTTACTAATTGGAATCATAATAACCTCCCACGCCTCATTTGGGGCACAAAAATATGGTGATTCTATCTATCAGGGAAGAATCCCAGCTTAACAATAGTTTTGTTGCATTTTTACCCTCTACATTCACTTTTACTGTCAAAAGTAACTTTTTTATAGTCTCGAAAAATTAACCATGTTTGGCACTAGCTTTATTTACGAGCTTATAATTTATTGTTCCTCTTGGAGAAGAAATTTTGAGACAATTGTTTAGGTGAGTATATGTCAGTACGTATATCCACCATAATGCAAAGGGTAACCTCCATAATAGTGTGGACGTCTTCTGCGAAGAAGTTCTCTCAACAGCAAAATGCTAATTAGATCTCTTCTGAAGCGTCGCCTGCTACCATGTCCAAAATATCCTACTCCAAATTGCCTATTTTCAGTATCGTTTTCATCCTGCTCTTGATATTCTGCATCTACGTATGAGCCAACAGAATTGTCGATTTCATCAACTATTTCCTCAAGCTGCTTGCGTGAAGGGTTATACATTGTTCCATAAATTTTATTTAACATATCACAATGACGGTTAACCTCAGGATAAATAATATAGTAGCATTTAGGGTACATAGATTCCAGTTGGTCCTGTGGCATTTCCATCATTGGTGAATACTGTGTAGGAACATCCATCATTTGCATATATGGAATGTAAAAATTTGGCATAAAGCTACCTCCTAATAAAAAACTTTGTCTCTATAATAAAAATGCAGGCTTCAAGGTACACTTATATACTAGTAGACACTATAATTATATGAATATTATAGATGAGTAGTTACTAATTAAAATTATTATGTAAAGATATTCTATCGGTGTTCATGCTTATAAGGACTAATTGGTAACAACCCAGTTTACCCTTGAAAAAAGTTTGTCTTTCTGGACTATTATTTAGAAATATAGAGATTAAAAAGAGGGAAATAGGTATAATAAATTATAGATGCCGATAGATATACGCGGTTTAGAAAAATATAATACTAATTTGTATTTAAAAATAGAGGAACTATTTTTAAATGCAAATTAGTATAAATAACTTGTATAGAGATAAATGGAGGGTATTCCTATGAGTGAAGACAAATTGCTTGAAGAAGTTATGCTGGATAAAAAGATTTGGGCGGTTATTGGTGCTAATCGAGACCCTGAGAAGTTTGGCAACAAGATTTACCATAAATTAAAAACACGAGGTTATGAGGTTTACCCTGTTAACCCTATGTATGACAGTATTGATGGGGATAAATGCTATAAAGACCTTTCTTCACTTCCAGTAGTTCCAGAGGTAATTGACATGGTTGTATCGCCTAAAAGAGGAAGAGCGTTTATTGATGAAGCAGCAAAATTGGGTATTAGGTATATCTGGCTTCAGCCTGGTACACATGATGAAGAATTACTCAAACAGATTAATGGACTTGGACTACAAAGTGTTCAAGCATGTGTACTTGTTGGGTTAATATCTACTAGCTTTTAGATATAACAATATAGTTTGATTTAAGTGTGACTAAGATGAAAACTAACTTTTGTAAACATTATACAATTAAAAGTTGAGAGTTATGTAACTATATTCATTTAACATAATGGTTTCAAATGCTCTAGTTGGGGTAGTTATAGTGTATGATGCCGTGCCAAATTTTTGTAAACAAAGAGAAGCATGTTTATCGACGTAGTAAACGTTTTAATGTATAATTTTAACTATAATTTTGTGCCCAAAGTGGGTGAGGGAGATTTATATGACAAATCAAAAGCTTTATGATGCAATATTTACAAGAAAATCAGTAAGAAAATATGATATGATGCCACTATCTGAGGAAGTCATGGAGGAAATAAAAAACTATGCTGATAATCTTAGGCCCCTTGATGATGGTATTAGATATTCAATATCATTTTTGAGTGAGGTTGATTCAAAATTATTAATACCTTCCAAAGTTGCACCCCATTACATTTGTATATACTCAGAAAAAAAGGATGGGTATTTAATGAATGCAGGTTTTCTGTTACAACAGATTGACTTGTATTTATCTGCAAAGGGTATTGGAAGCTGTTGGTTAGGTATTTTTAAACCCAAAAAAGAGGTTGATACTCAAAACGGTTTAGAATTTGTTATTTTACTTGCTTTTGGAAATCCAAAAGAAGCTGTTCATAGAAAAAATACTTCTGAATTTTCACGAAAAAGTTTTTCGGAAATAAGTTCAATTAAGGGTGCGGAAAAATTGCTTGAACCGGTAAGACTTGCCCCTTCGGCTACTAACAGTCAGCCTTGGTTTTTCAGTGGAGATTTACAAGAAATTGTTGTCAGTCGTCAAAAATTATCAAAACTTAAAGCACCATTTTTAGGTAAGATTAATCAAATAGATATTGGAATTGCATTATACCATTTGTGGTTGTCACTTGAACACGAGGGAAAAACTGCAGCCTTTGATTTTAATTATGCTGATGCACCTGAAGGTTATGAATTTATGGTAAAGGTTAATGCTAAAGATAAATGAACCTAATATAGAACATTTCTTTATAACTTCCGTATAATTAATCAATAGCTTATAATTTAAGCCGACTTTTGGCTTGAAATTATAACGAGGCAAGAAAATTGGTTTTTAGGCGGATAGAATATCTTCAGCCTCGCTTACACGCCGCTTATGTAAAGAAATTTTTCTATAATCGAAAAACTTTATCTTGAAGCTAGGAGTTGTAAATGGAATTTGATATTCTTCCAATAAAACACAAAGTATGCTAGACTATTAAAGTATATTAGGTTATATCAACATAGTGGTGTGACTTGGTATAATTTTGGATTTAAATTAACAGTCAAATACTATAGTCTAAAAAGATTAGTTGTAATTTGATTTTCATTTAATTTGGGGTGTGAAATGTATCTTAAAAGACTAGAAATACAAGGCTTTAAATCATTTGCAGACAAGATATCCTTAGACTTTTCTTCCGGAATTACAGCAGTTGTAGGTCCAAATGGAAGCGGGAAAAGTAATATAGGCGATGCTGTTAGGTGGGTACTAGGTGAGCAAAGTGCAAAGACACTCAGAGGAAGCAAAATGGAGGATGTTATTTTTGCTGGCACTGAGAACAGAAAACCTGTGGGCTTTGCAGAAGTATCCCTTACTATTGACAATTCAGATAATTACCTACCTGTAACATATAGTGAAGTAACTGTAACCAGAAGAGTTTATCGCTCAGGAGAGAGTGAGTATTATATAAATAAAACATCCTGCCGACTCAAGGACATTTATGAGCTTTTATTAGATACCGGTATAGGCAGGGATGGGTATTCTATAATCGGACAGGGTAGAGTTGATGAGATTTTAAGTTCAAAATCTGAGGACAGAAGACATATTTTTGAAGAAGCCTCTGGTATAATGAAGTACAAGGTTAGAAAGCTAGAGGCTGAAAGAAAATTGGATTTAACAGAACAAAACCTTATTCGTATTAAGGATATTATTAATGAGCTTGAGTCTCAGATAGAACCCCTCCGAGAGCAATCAGAGGCAGCTAAGAAATATTTATCCTTGAGAGAAGCACTAAAGGAATTGGAAATCAATGTATACTTAGACAGTATAGATAAGCTTAAAGAAAAAATTAAAGAATACGAAGTGCAGTTTAAAGACATAAAGGACAATATTGATGCTGAAGAAAGAAGATTGCGCAACATAACAATTCAAAATCAGCAAAAGAATGAGTTGCTTAAGGATTTGGAAGTAAAGGTAAATGAAGCAAGAGACAGTTTTTATGTAATTGAAGCAAATCTTGAGAGGAGTAGTTCTGAGATTAACTTGAAAAAGGAAAAAATAAACAGCTTAAATCAGAATATACAGAGACTTGATGAAGAGATTACTGAGCTTGATTCTAAAACTGAACAATTAGTAAAAGAAGAAAAGAGCAGACTTAGTAAAATAGAATATTTAAACGGACAACATAAAGAATTTTCAAATAAACTTGAAAAATATCAAGCTGAGCTAGATGCCATAATCTCAACTTTGAGCGAAAGTGAACGTGAAATTGAGATGCTAAAGGCTGGTATAATGGACAAGCTGGATATTCAATCAGACAAGAGAACTCAGATAAATAATA
Source organism: Bacillota bacterium (assembly GCA_023416275.1). Taxonomy (GTDB): domain Bacteria; phylum Bacillota; class Clostridia; order Acetivibrionales; family DSM-1351; genus Ruminiclostridium. The sequence goes on from JAEZIB010000182.1 coordinate 22,628, forward strand.
TTAAGAACCATGTTGAGAATATAAAGAAAAGACAAAATTCTATTGGTACAGAGATTTACACTCTCAAAGTTGAAAAAGATAAAGAAAATATGAAAAAAGAGGACTTAGTTGAGAGTATACGAAATTCTACTAATCTTATTAAGCATGAAAAGGAAAAGATTGCGGAGCTTAGTACAGAAAAAAATGAGCTTCAGGCTACGCTTATTGACTTGGAAAAGCAGCAAGGAACTGTAAAAACAGATATACAAGTTAAGTCCTCAAGACACCGTCTGCTTAAAGACATGGAAAAAAGCATGGAAGGCTATAGCCGAAGTGTTAAGGAAATAATGAATGCCTGCAAAGCATCTTCTGATTTTGGAACGGGTATTCATGGTACAGTTGCACAGCTTTTCAGTGTTGATAAAAAATTTGAAACAGCCATCGAAATGACATTAGGTGGTGCAACTCAAAACATTGTTTCTTCTTCAGAAGATGATGCAAAAAAAGCTATAGACTTTTTGAAAAGAAACAAATTGGGCAGGGCAACTTTTTTACCTATAACATCAGTACGGGGAAAGCGATTAGATGATAATATAATTACCAAACTAAAGGAATATAGTGGCTTTTGCGGTATCGCGTCAGATTTGGTAAGCTGTGATGAAAAATATAGAGGTATTGCGTTAAACCTATTAGGCAAGGTTGCTGTAGTTGAGAATATTGATGCAGGTATTAATATTGCAAGAAAGTTTAGTTATTCCTTTAGAATAGTTACTCTTGAGGGAGATATATTAAGCACAAGTGGTTCAATGTCAGGTGGTAGCAATGACCATAAAGGTTCGGGTATTTTGGGAAGAAACAGAGAAATTCTTGAGCTTGAGGAAGCAATTGAAAGCTTAAAGAAAAAAGATATAACATTAGGTGTAAAAACATCTGAAGTTAGAAGTATGCTTGCTGAAATAGATTCAGAATTGAATGCAGAAAACATAAAATTAAGAGATAATGAGTTAGTTATAACAAGGGATGAGAATCATTTGAGCATGATAGAGGACAATATTGTCAAGATTGATGCAAAAATTGGCATGCTAAAGGATGAAAAATCCCAAATGATTCAGCAAGAGCAGGATACCATAAAAGAGCAAGAAAAATATGAGCAAGAGCTTGAAGCCATTGAAAAGGATATTGTTGAAACAAAAGCAATAATAGCAGAACATCAAGAGAAGTTTAAAGCAGACCAAACAGTCAGAGATGGTTTGCATGATGATATTACTGATTTCAAGATATCTGTAAACTCTATAGTTGAGAGTTTGCAAAGTGTCAATGAGCATATAGAAAGAATTGCCATAGATAAAGATACAATGCAGAAAAGTAAAAGCAGAAAGGAAGCTGAGAAGCTAAAAGCCAATAATGAGATTGAAGCACTAAAACAAGAAATTGAAGGCCTTGAGAGTACAATAAAAAAATTACAAACTGAAAAAACAGGTAAAACTATTGAAATAGACAGACTTGTTGAAGAAAAGAAGGTTCTTGAGGAAGAATCCTCAGACTTTATTGACAAGCTCAATGAAGCAAATAAGACAATTCATTTGCTTCAAGAGGAGTATAATAGGGTTGATGTAAAAAACACCAAGGCAGAAGCAGAGATGAAAGCCATTCAGGATAGAATGTGGGATGAATATGAGCTTACTTATACGAATGCGGCTGAGCTTAAAAAAGAAATTCAAAGTATACCGCAAGCCCAGAGGACAATTAATGACTATAGAGCTCAGATAAAAATGCTGGGACCTGTTAATGTATCTGCTATTGATGACTACATCAAGACCAAAGAAAGATACGAGTTTATGTCAGTTCAGCAAGATGACATGGAACAGGCCAAGGAAAAATTGCACAAGATAATACATGAAATGGTGCAAGTAATGAAAAAACAATTTGTTGACCAGTTCAAAATTATAAATGAAAATTTTGGTATAGTATATAGAGAGTTATTTGGTGGTGGTCATGCTGAATTAATTATATGTGACTTGGATAATGTTCTTGAAAGTGGTATAGATATTGAAGTTCAGCCCCCAGGTAAAAAGCTTCAGAACATGATGTTGCTCTCAGGTGGAGAGCGCGCTTTTACAGCTATTGCATTGCTTTTTGCAATACTTAGAATGAAACCAACACCCTTTTGCCTGCTCGACGAAATTGAAGCAGCACTGGATGATGCTAACGTATACAGATTTGGGGAGTACTTAAAGAAGTTCTCCGAAAATACTCAGTTTATTATGGTTACTCATCGTAAAGGTACTATGGAGGCAGCAAATGCAATGTATGGTGTAACAATGCAGGAACATGGTATATCCAAGGTAGTATCAATGAAAATGGGTGAAGTTGCGGTTTAATAATCGTGTTTATAATAAATACAACTAATTTTGGAGGATTAATATGGGGTTTTTTGACAAATTAAAAGATGGATTAATGAAAACAAGGAAAAGTATCACAGAAAAGATAGATCAAGTACTTGTGTCATTTGGTAAGGTTGATGAGGAATTATTTGATGAGCTTGAGGAAATTCTAATAACATCTGATATTGGTATTGACACTACACTGAAGATAATTGCAAGCTTAAAGGAAAAGGTTCGTGAAAGAAAAATCATTGACGCAATGAAGGTAAAGGACTTATTGAAGGAAGAACTTAAGGAAATACTAGAGTCTGGAGATAATAGTCTAAAATTAGATACTAAGCCATCAGTTATTATAGTAATTGGTGTAAATGGAGTAGGAAAGACTACCTCAATAGGCAAAATTGCAAACTACTATAAGAGTCAAGGAAAAAAAGTATTGCTTGCGGCAGGTGATACCTTCAGAGCTGCAGCAATAGATCAGTTAGAAATATGGGCAGATAGAGTTGGGGTAGAAATAATTGAGCAGAAGGAAGGCTCAGACCCTGCTGCCGTAGTATTTGATGCTGCACAGGCTGCAAAGTCAAGAAAAGCCGATTTACTTATTTGTGATACAGCAGGTAGATTGCATACAAAGAAAAATCTTATGGAAGAATTAAAAAAAGTTTCAAGAGTTTTGGATAGAGAGTTGCCAGGAGCAGACAGAGAAACATTGCTAGTACTAGATGCAACTACAGGGCAAAACGCTATTTCACAAGCAAAAACTTTTAGTGAAACAGCAGATATTACAGGTATAGTGCTCACTAAGCTCGATGGTACAGCAAAAGGTGGAATTGTAATTGCAATAAAATCAGAACTTGATATACCTGTAAAGCTAATTGGTGTGGGAGAGCAGTTAGACGATTTGCAGAGATTCAATGCGTCAGAGTTTGTAGAAGCATTATTTTCATAGAGTCAATTACTATCGGCTGAAAGCCGATAGTCTGGGTTTGAGGCTAAAGCCTCCTTAATTAAAACCCTAAACCCCAAACCGCTGAAACCTTAAAATAAACGCTTGAAAGCACATGTTCGCCTGGAAGGCGAAGGTTTCAACCGTAATTGACTTTATGACTAAACACTCTGCAGAAAGAGAATAGACAATGGATAATAATACATGTTTATAAATACAAAACGTATAATGTTTCAAAGGCATTATAGTGTGAAGGGAGATAAAAATGATATATGATTATTATAAAGAAAAAGAGAAAAAACAACCTAAGGGGAAAATAGCATTATTGGTAATAGCCGTGATTGCTATTATCGCCATTATAGCAGGAAGCTCAATATATATGGAGCTTATACAGCTAAAGGAATTGAATCAGCAGGCAGATTACACCACTGTTTTTACTAAAAATCTGCTATACAAGGTGATATTCTTTTTTTCAAGCTTTGTAGTTATTTCAGTATTTATTTTTATTACTAATGTTGCAGTAATAAAAAATTTAAAAAAGTACTTTGCTAATAACAATTTAGAACCGAGAAAATTAATCAATGTTCCAGTGGCTCTCATTATTGGAGTTATAGGTTCATTTTTGGTTAAAAATTTCTTTTACAACAAAGCATTATTGTTTTTGAATTCCATAGATTTCGGAAGAGTAGACCCACAGTTTGGACAGGATATTGGTTACTATATGTTTCAAAGACCGTTTTACATGTCACTGTTTAGTTTTATATCAAATTTGTGGTTGTTTGTAGTTATTTATTCAGTCGTATATTATGCAATGGTATTATTTGCAGCATTAGGTCAATCTTTTAACCTGAAAGAGTTCAGGGATAAAAAAATACTTAGACACAACCTGATAAATGTTGCTATCTTTTTCGTACTTAAAACTATCTCTTACAAATTTCAGAGAGAGGATCTTTTGTTTTCTGCTTTCACAGACACAGGCATAAGTGGTGCAGGCTATTCTAACACAAATATATGGATTCGGTTTTATACAATTGCGCCTGTAATAGTTTTAGCTATTGTTATTTTGGCAGGCTTTTTTATGTGGAGAGGTAAGCTAAAGAAAGCTGCCATCTCAATAGCCATATATCCAATTCTTTTTATATTAGTATCAATAGTTTCTACCTTAGTTCAGACAGTTATAGTAAAGCCTAATGAATTTGAGTATGAGAAGGAATATTTGCAGCATAATATGCTTGAAACAAGAGCTGCATATGGTCTTGATAAAATAAAAACCTTTGATTTTAAAACAATTGAAGACTTAACACCAGAAATAATTGAGAGAAATAGAAATACAATTGACAATATTCGAGTAGTTGATTACGCACCAACACTTGAAAGTAACAAACAGCTCCAAAGTAATACTAATTTTTACACCTTTAATACAGGTGATATTCTGAACTATACAATTAAGGGTAAGGAAATTCCTGTACTTATTTCAGCAAGAGAAATAAACACATCTAAGCTGCAAAACCAGAATTTTGTAAATAGAACCTTCAAATATACACATGGCTATGGTGTAGTTGTAAACCCTATTAACACAACAACAGACCAAGGTCAAGTTGAGTTCTTGGTAAGTGGTCTTAAAATGGATACAGTGGATAAGACCTCTCTTAATATAAAAGAACCAAGAATATACTATGGTGAGCTTACAAACAATTTTGTCATAGTTAGTTCAAAAGAAGCTGGGAAAGAATCTGAAATTGATTATGATGGAACAGCGGCAACTTATTTTAATCCTAATAACACAGAAGATGGCAAGGATGCAGAGAAAATAAAATTAAACCTATTTAATCGAGTATTATTTTCAGCTAAATATATGGATGCAAATTTATTAGTATCAAGTAATATTTCATCTGATTCACAAATACTGTTAAATAGAAATGTAGTTGAAAGAGCACAGAAGGGTGTACCTTTCTTAAAGGTTGATTCAGACCCTGCTTTGACAATTACTTCAGATGGAAGGCTTAAATGGGTTTTAGATGCATATACAGTTTCAAGTAATTATCCATATGCTCAAAACTTTTATACAGATAGTGAAGAGGCAGATTTAAGAGCACTTAATGGGATGAACTATATTAGAAATTCTGTCAAGGTGACTGTTGATGCCTATGATGGTAATGTTAAATATTACATTATTGACGAGACTGACCCTATTATTCAAGCTTATAAAAAGGTTTACCCTGGCGTATTTTCAAAGGAAGCTCTCCCCGAAGATATAGCCTCACATATGAGATATCCTGAAACCTTATTTAAAGTGCAAACAGAAGTGCTGAAGAAATATCATTTAGATCCTGATAAGCATGAAAATATATCAACATTTTATACAAATCAGGACTTGTGGTCAATTGCCAAATATCCTGATAAAAACAGTCCATCTGGAGTTAAGGAAATAGATTCTTATTACAATATGATTAAGCTTCCCGGTGATTTGGGTACTGAAGAAGAGCTTATATTAATGAGACCTTTTACACCTTCTGCTGACAAACATAATATGACGTCATGGCTTGCAGTCAGAAATTCAAAAGATGATTATGGGAAAATGATTTTATTTAACTTCCCTAAAGACACAAATATACTAGGTCCCGATCAGGTTGAAAACAATATAAATGCAATTAGTGAAATTTCACAAAATCTTACACTATGGGGTCAAGGAAGTTCTAAGACTTTTAAGGGTAGTTTACTTGTTATACCTATTGAGAATAGTGTTTTGTATGTGGAACCGATATATATACAATCAAATAGTACTTCCTCTATTCCACAAGTGAAAACCGTTATTGTTGGATATCAGCAGGGTAATGATTTTAAGCATGGTATAGGTGATAATCTTAATGCTGCATTAGCTGATTTGTTTAATGGTTCTGTAAAAGCTCCTGAAAATAAGTTGCCTACAGTAGATCAAGCAACCGGTGAAATAAAAACGCCTGACGTAGAAGATAAAGACAAGGTTACTACCCCGGAAACAAATGGCGACAATGAAGGAAATGTGACTACTCCTCCAACAGATAATGAATCACAAGCGGGTATAGATGGAGCAAAACTAGATGAGCTTCAGAAGAAGCTAGATGCATTAATGCAGCAGTCAAAAGAAATAAATGATTTGATTGAGAGCTTAAGAAAGAGTAATTAGTTTAATTAGGATAGATTTATTTGTTGATTAACAAAGTGGAGGGACTATAAAAGTAGATCCTTCCGCTTTTTGTTTTACTTATATAACCAATAAAGCTATAGTTCTTTCGAGATGTTTTACCAATTGTAGAATAACGTAAATGCTAGCTGAGTAAATATTTGTTTTAAAGCAATTGCAATTTTATAAATATTGTATATAATAGTATAAATACCATAAGAACATTGAATAACTTACTTTTATTGACATATGTTTTATATAGGTATGCTGTCATATTGCAAACAAAATGCTTTTAGAATAATTTTGAATGTAGGTGATTTGCTTCTATGGAAATATGAATTATACACAAATGAAGTAATGATTATATTTAATACTTAGACTTTACAGTTAAATAGTAATCTATGAACAGGGCTAAGTCCCGTTTTTTTGCATTTGGAAGTTTGAGTTTATTACTAATACAAAAAAGTATTAGAATTTGTACTTCGTAAGCTTATAATTTAGACTTTACTAGAAAAAAGATTAGAAAAATTATTCAGTAATAATAAGCCAATAGTAATTGGTATTAATATCTTTAAAACATATTGGATTAAATACTATATGTTTTAAGACATGGAAGTTAGTATAACTTATATCTTAAAAATTAAATGAGAAAATAGATTATATAACAAAAAAAGAGGAGTCAAAATGAAATATTATATTGGAGTGGAACTAGGTGTAAGGAATATTGTGGCTGGTATATTGGATAAAAATGGAAAATTAATCCGAAGAGACGTAGTTCCTACGATTAAAGACAGAGCTTTTGAACATATTATAAAAGATATGTGTTCCTTGATTAGCAAGCTCTTAGAGGATGAGGACATAGAATTAAAAAATATAAAATATATTGGAGTAGGATGCCCTGGTATTATTGACAATTTTAATGGCGTTGTTCTCAAAAATTATACTTTAAATTTTAATAATGCGCAGATTAGAAAAGAAAAACAAAAATACTTAAAGCTACCTGTTTTTGTTGAAAATGATGCTAATTGTTGTGCTATTGCTGAATACTTGCTTGGAGCTTCTTATGGTACAAGCAGCTCTCTTACAATAAAAGTAGGTGTTGGAATTGGTGGAGGCATTATTATAGATGGCAGCATATACAATGGTTTTAATTTTGGAGGAACAGAATTTGGACACATGGTTGTAGAGCATAATGGCAGAGAATGTACATGTGGAAGAAAGGGCTGTTGGGAACAATATGTGTCAGCATCTGCACTTGTTAATCAAACAAAACATTTATTAGCTGCTAATCCTAATTCAATTCTTGCAAATATTGTTAAAGATAACACAACTCAAATTACTGAATTGACAATATTTGAGGCTGCTAAAGCAGGGGATGAGGAAGCTAGAAAGATATGCAAAGAGTACATTGACTATTTTTCAGAAGGATTAGCAAACATCGTAAATATACTTATGCCAGAAGTTGTTATTATAGCAGGACCCATAAGTAAACTTGGAAATAGCCTTGTAAATCCCCTCGTTGAAATATTACGTGAAAGGATTTACGGAAGAGAGATACATTTACCTGAGTTTAAAATGGCTGAAATGGGTACTGCAGGTATAGTAGTGGGAGCAGCAATGTTAGGAGCTTTTAAAAATGCAAAATTAGACGATTTGGTTTAAGTTTGAAATGTAACTATATTTGCCTTAAAGTAGGCGTGGGAGGTTAGCAGCTTGAAAATATAATTTGTGCTAACATAGTGCAATTTCAAGCCCCAAAAACCACAATGTGGTTTTTGCAGTGTTGAGTGGGCAGAGCTTTTCAAAAGTGTTTTTAAACTATAAAATTCGCTCTAAGCGGGCGTGGGAGGTTAGTATGCCTGATTTAAAATATGAAATAACTAAAAGTGTTGGTGTCTTATCAGAAAATGCTAAAGGTTGGGTGAAGGAACTAAATCTAGTTAGCTGGAATGATAGAACTCCCAAGTATGACATTAGAGAATGGTCTCCAGAACATGATAAAATGGGTAAAGGCGTGACATTATCTCGAGAAGAGCTTATTGAATTACGGAATTTATTAAATAACCTTGATATCTGATAAATTAAACAAATTCTGCAACTTGATAAGACCTGTAAAACTTTTGATTGTGTAATTTGGATTAATTCATTTTTTAGGCTGTTGCAAAGTATTTAAGTTCTCCACTAGAATGTTAATCAAAACAATATAGTGTAAATAAATACTATTTTGCAACAGCCTTTTTCAAGCTACTTTGATTATTAAAACAGTGCTATACCAATTAAATTAAAATGTGGAATCACTTTTTAAATAGCCGCATATGCGTCATTAGTGCAAAGCTAGCAAATACTATTACTTTTTACTAAAGGATTGACAATCTGTGCATTCAACTTTAGTTGGATTAGATTCATGAGTGCCCACTTGAATCTTTTGTAATGCACAATAATCCTCAGTGTCACTATGATATTTGCAGCTAGTAACAGTACATCCAATGCTAGGATTTATATCGTTCATTTTCATATCACTCCAATTCTATTTTATAATGATGTAACAGTTATATTATTATTTTTAAGGTTCAAAAATATTCAGTTAATTTTTAATATTTTTTTAACGAGGCAAGAAAATGTCCCCCACTTCTATAAGTAGTGGGCAATGGCTTTGTCTTTCGCCTCGTTGAAACACCGATGCAATGAAATTTTTTTACAATCGAGAAATTTCATTTTGAATTTAGTCGATATAAAAATAGATAACTACAGAAAACCTAATATTATTAATATAAAACCAGCTAAAATCAAATTATAATCAAAAAATACGTTGTTGACACTATATGTTTGATAGTGATAGTATAATTACACAATATATAGCCGTGGAAAATTATGTAATTATTTTTAGAGGGGTGGCAAAGCCGCAATGATTACCAAGATTAAAAAGCGTGATGGAAGAGAAGTTCCTTTTAATATTGAAAAGATAGCTAGTGCTATATTTAAGGCTGCAAGTGCAACTGGAGGAAAAGACTATAATACTGCTATGGGCTTGGCTGAAAGAGTAGTTGATTATATAGAATCTGTTTATAGAGAAAGATTTCCTGACGTAGAAGAAATACAAGATGCGGTTGAGAAAATTCTAATAGAAACCGGGCATGCTAGAACAGCTAAAGAGTTTATTTTGTATAGAGCGGAGCGAACTAGAACTCGTGAAATGAACACAAGGCTAATGAAGGTCTATGAAGAATTAACCTTTAAAGATGCAAAGGATAATGATTTAAAACGCGAAAATGCCAATATTGATACTGACACTGCAATGGGAACTATGCTAAAGTATGGTTCTGAAGGCGCAAAGCAGTTCTATGAAATGTATGTACTTAAACCTGAGCATGCAAAGGCACATAATGAAGCAGATATACATATACATGATTTGGATTTTTTAACTTTGACTACTACTTGTTGTCAAATTGATATAGTAAAGCTGTTTAAGAATGGCTTTAGTACGGGGCATGGACATCTTAGAGAACCTAATGATATAAATAGCTATGCTGCGTTGGCATGTATTGCAATCCAGTCAAATCAAAATGATCAGCATGGTGGACAAAGCATCCCCAATTTTGATTACGGAATGTCAATGGGAGTTGCAAAAACCTATGTAAAGTGCTATAAGCAGAATTTATCCAAAGCATTACAACTGCTTTGTGATATAGATTTATCAAAAGAGATTGGTTTAGTTTGTGAGACTATTGAAAAAGAGAATCATCTAAGGCCAGCATTAAATAGGATGGAGCAGTACATAAGGATTGAAAAACAGTATCTTATTAAGTATGTACCAGAAGAGATATTGGATAGAGCACAAGACTTTTCAGTTAAAAAGACAGATGCGGAAACTGACAAAATTACATACCAGGCAATGGAGGCTTTTGTCCATAATTTGAACACAATGCACAGCCGTGCTGGGGCTCAGACTCCATTTAGTTCTATTAACTATGGAACAGATACTTCTCCCGAGGGAAGATTAGTAATTAAAAATTTATTGCTTGCTACAGAAAGAGGTCTTGGAAATGGTGAAACACCTATTTTTCCAATACATATCTTCAAAGTAAAGGATGGAATAAATTATAAGGATACAGACCCAAACTATGACTTATTCAAGCTGGCATGCCGTGTAAGTGCTAAGAGGTTATTTCCGAATTTTTCATTTTTAGATGCTCCATACAATTTAAAGTATTACAAGGAAGGCAACCCTGATACGGAAATTGCATATATGGGATGTAGAACAAGAGTAATTGGAAATGTCTATGACAGCTCAAGAGAAACTATATTTGGCAGAGGGAATTTGAGCTTTACTACTGTAAATTTACCTAGAATTGCGTTAAAAAGCAATAAGAATTTGAATACGTTTTTTGAAGAATTGGATAAAAAAATAGATTTGGTTATAAATCAGCTTTATGAAAGATATTTAATACAAGCAAAGAAAAAGGTTAAAAATTACCCCTTTCTTATGGGACAAGGTATTTGGATAGATTCTGATAAGCTAGGCTGGGAGGATGAAGTTGGTGAGGTTATAAAGCATGGAACACTGTCTATCGGCTTTATTGGTTTGGCTGAATGTCTGAAAGCCCTTATAGGAAAGCATCATGGCGAGTCGGAGCAGGCACAAAATCTAGGGCTTGAGATAATTGGTTACATGAGGAAAAGAATGGATGAAGCAGGTAAAAAATACAAGATGAACTTTTCGTTATTGGCAACACCGGCAGAAGGAACATCAGGACGTTTTATCAAATATGACAGTAAGCTCTTCGGTAAAATAGAAGGTATAACTGATAAAGATTACTATACAAATAGCTTTCATATACCTGTTTATCATAAGATAAATGCAATTGATAAAATAAAACTAGAGGCTCCATATCATGAATTGACTAACGCTGGTCATATAACCTACGTAGAGGTTGATGGCGATCCTCTAAATAATCTTGAAGCATTTGAAAAAATAGTTAAAGCTATGAAGGAAGCAGGTATTGGATATGGTTCTGTAAACCATCCTGTAGACAGAGATCCAGTATGTGGATATACAGGAATAATTGGAGATACTTGTCCTAAGTGTGGCAGGGAGGAAGAGGAAGGTGCTCGCTTTGAAAGAATTAGGCGTATAACAGGTTACTTAGTTGGAACGCTAGATCGCTTTAACAATGCAAAGTTGGCTGAGGTTCGTGACAGAGTGAAGCATATGTAGAGAAAGGTAGGTTTAGAGTATAATCTAAATTCCCTTTATAAGTATGAGCACTTACAGTTTTAAACGGAAAAGACTGAGTTTTATTTGTTTGAGAAGAAAAAAGAAGCAATATTTACGAAATATAGTAATTGCGAGGCAAAAATGAAAAAGAAGATTAAAGTATCGGGAATTATTAATGAATCAATAGTTGATGGGCCAGGTATTAGAATGGTTGTTTTTGCCCAAGGCTGCAAGCATAATTGCATTGGTTGCCACAATAAACACACCCATTCATTTGAAGGTGGGGAATATGTTGAAATAGACAAAATTCTATGTGACATCAAGGACAATTCCCTTTTAGATGGGGTTACACTAAGTGGTGGTGACCCTTTCGAGCAGGCTGAAACCTTTGCTGAGTTAGCCATAGGGGTTAAAAAAATGGGCAAAAATGTAGTTACCTATACAGGGTATACCTTTGAGCAGTTAATTAAATATTCCTCTGAAAGAAAAGGTTTCAAGGAGCTTTTGGAGAACACTGATTTGCTGATTGATGGTCCTTTTATTAGTGAAGAGAAAAGCTTACAATTAAAGTTTAGAGGTTCAAAAAATCAACGTATAATAGATGTACCCAGAAGTATAAAAAACAAAAAAATTGCACTTGCTATTGAATAAACTTATATATAATTTATGACTTGATGAACGATAAAATATTCGTGAATACAGCTCTGTAAATGCATTATGAGGCAGTAGCTCAATTTATATATTAATAATTATTTACAACTCAACTTTCCTCTGATTATTTTTGAACACCTACAATTTTCAGTTAGGAAAGTTGAGTTTTTAATATTTTTTGGCTTGTTAGGCAAATGTACTATGTATAAATATATACGATATTTCTTTATGCAAATTATATTTAAAAATTTCATTATGCTGTTATTTCTCTATAGGCCACATTTTCAGTATAACATCTTGCAGCACCTACAGCTGTAGCATATTCAGCGTTTTTAGGTGTCTGAAAATTAACATCATAAAGTTTGCTCAATTGACTAAAAATATGTTCTGACTGAGGAACATTTGTCAAATTACCAGTTAACACTACATCCTTAATATTATCAATTCTTGTATTGAAAACAGCAACCATACCAATAGTCTGAAACACGAGATTAATTATACCCATTGCCAAATCGGCATTACTAACTAAATCGCTTATTTTCCCAAAATTAGAGGCTGTTGTTTCGCTAGGAAGAGTCTCAAGTATCTCTTTTGATATATCGTTAATTGTAAGGTCTACATGTGATAAATCGCCACCCTTTGCAGTCTCAATCAATTCATTAAAATTACGTACATTCAACATTCTATTTGAAAGCCCAAGTAGAGTACCACCACCAACACCTGTTCCTCCTAGATGAGATGCAGTGTTATTTTCTGCTTTTACTAGAGCAGTACCTGTACCCATACTAACGATAATTGCTTTTTTTAAACCACTTAAGAAAAGGCCGCCTAATCCTATTGCCATAAACTCATCAACTCTTGCGGTAGGTATACCGAACAGTCTGTTATTTATGAATGAAGAACCAACTCCAGTTATCATAATTCTTTCAATGTTTTCAATTTTTAATGAGTTTATATTTAGAAATTTTCCAAAGGCACCATAAACTGATGCAATAGGGTCAGTAGCACGTACAAGTAAAGGATGAATTATTTCTTCCTTATCAAACCCAACTATCTTAGTGGTGCTTCCACCTATATCTATTCCTATAACCTTTCCCAAACAAAATCACTCCCTAATAAATAAGATTTTTAAGCTCCAGTGAACATTTTTACAATTGCAATTCCAACGCCTGTAATACCTTCACCGCCAAGTAAACCTGATGCTGCAACCGTACCAGTTTCATCATTAGTCTTGCCTCGTATCAAGTCAACTACAAATCTGATTACTCCTCCTAGAAATACAGCTGATGAAATAAAGAACGGAAGATAAATACCAATGCCTAGAGTAGCTGTAGGAAGACCTAAAAGATATAGAACTGCACCTATTAGAGCCGCGATACCAAAAACTACAGGGTCTCCAATTCCATTTATCATAGCAGTTACACCAACTGCTTGACCTGCTGGCAATGCAGTATCTGTTCCGATTTCGCCAAACTGATTTATAATTGCAAATAAGGCAAATGAGGCAACTACTGTTCCAAAAATTCCGCCAACAAGCTGAGAAATAAGCTGTGCTTTTGGATTGGTTCCAAGTACCTGACCAGCTTTGTAATCATTAAATAAATCTCCTGAGAAACCACTAGCTACAGCAACGCAGCCTGCCACCATAAAAGCTTCTGCTGCATCAATATCAACAAATATTCTTATTGATAAGAGAACAATAATGCCAAATATTTCCATTGGGTTAATTCCAGTCTGACCTGTAATAGTGGCTGCCATTATGGAAACAATAAATATTCCTATGATTAATAATATTGACGGAACAATTGATAATCCACTTACAACAGTAAAAACAAATGCTAAGCCTGTTGCAATAATAATCAATATTCTACTAGAGCTAAATAATTTCTTTTTATCAGAAAATATAGGATTATTATTGCTATCTTTTTTAACAAGTTTTTTTATAGCCGATATTATGATTCCTATAAGTACTCCTATGCCAGTACCAACCATAAGGCCAATACCTGCACTTGTTTTAAAGGCAGAGGCTGCAGCTGCATCTGCAAACAATCCCAATTTAGGTCCAAAAGGTATTATAAATGCATTTGAGAATAGAGCGCCCAAAAACCAAATACCAGTATATAGAGTTCCCAAAATATAACCCATGCCTATAGCCATTGGTGAATTCCATGCAAGCAGGGTGCTTTTGTACATAAAAACCTGAGGAACCAGAGCAAGCTGATCTCTCAGAAATGTATATACTGTTGATGCAAGCATGCTTCCAAAAAGAATAATTGATTTTTTTCCGCCTTCATCTCCGGCTTTTATTGTCTCAGCCGCTGCAAGACCAATTGGATAAGTTAAGCCGCCGTTCTTTACAATAAATCTGTACCTTAAAATATATGAGGTAATAGTACCAAAAAGCATACCAGCAATTGCAATAGTTAAAACCTTAGCAAAATTATCGGAAAAGCCTGATGAGCTCTTCCAGATACCCATAATCCATAAACCTGGAAGAGTAAAAGCCAAACCTCCTGCAACCATTGAACCAGCTGACATAGCAGTTTGAGTGATATTAATTTCATTATTGGTGGTTTTCCCAAACAACTTTAATAACGCCATAGAAAATACAGCTACAAAAATTGTTGGCCAGGGGAGAGCACTCATTCTAAGTGCAACGTACATTGAACTTGCTGTAATGATACAAGAACCAAGAGCTCCAAAAATTAAGCTTCTCAGTGATAATTGTTCTACACCTAAAAAATTTCTTTCATTATAATTCATGTTAACCTCCTACACCCACATTGGGCAGAAAAAATTGATGAAACACCTGTGGCAGTGCGCAATTTCTCTATCGTTAAAGCCCACAGACACTGGCAAAAAAACTTGTGATTTTTGTGGCTCGAAAATGCACCATGTAAGTACAAACTATGTTTCGAGCTATAACCTTCCAAGCCCACATTGGGCACAAAAAATTGATGAAACACTAGTGGCAGTGTGCAATTTCTCTATCGTTAAAGCCCACCGACACTGGCAAAAACCACTTGTGGTTTTTGTGGCTCGAAAATGCACCATGTAAGTACAAACTATGTTTCGAGTTATTTACAATTTACACAAGTATAAGAATATTTATTCATGCTTACATTCTCATATACTGCAATATAAAAATAAGATGATATGTATTAATAGAATTTGTTTAAAAAATAACAATGCGTTATTTTATAAAAAATTGAAGAAAAATAAATCTAAATAGTTTTATTGGCAGTAATATGCGCTTATAATGATATTAGTAAAAATGAATAAATAATCAGAAGGGCTAATTTGAAATAAATATGAATTTTATCATTAACTCAACCTCCGTTCTTATTCCCAAGGGATATAAGTCGTATTAATAGAAAATTAAACAACCAAGTCTAGTTTCAAAAGAATACCAGCTAATAAAATATGATATCATAATAATTTCTGTCGCGCAATACAGTTTGCTTATGCACTTTTACTTGTAAGGCTAAAACATACATAATATGATTAATAACTCAACTTTCCCACACATAAAAGCTATCTATGTTCAAACTTATAAATGGTTTGTTGCTAAAATAAGTATAGTTTGTGCTTACATGGTGCACTTTCGAGTTTGGTATGGGTTGTATTTACTTAAATGGTTCGGCTCAGTATTTTTAGCTGCCTTTCCACATTACTATCCATGGTTCATAGTGTGCTAAAAGCGACATCGTGTCGGGTTTTCGCCAAAAATGCTTGGGCTTGCTAAACAATTTAAACATACATGAATACTGCTTCACTTTTACTAATACAAAATCATAGTATTCATAAGCATTCAACTGGGGAGAAATTTATTTGGGATAATAAACCAAATTGTTTTACAATGTATTATAGGATTTAAATAAATATGGCTTAATTTTCGGTTAGAGATATTTTTTATTTATATGAAACAAAATTATGTAAATAAATAATATAAATGTTAAATAAAGGATGGAAAAGTTAAGCTCTTAATGCTATAATAATTAAAAATAACAATACATAAAAGATGATTGTTTTAAGGATTTAATATTTAAGATATAATTTACTGTGATTTTCAAATTAATCTAACAGTAGCTAATGAAAGGAGCAAATATAATATGGAATCTGGCGAAATGAGGTTTGCAGTACTTATTGATGCAGAAAATGTACCTTATGGAAACATAAAAGGCATAATGGAAGAAATTGCAAAGTATGGGACGCCTACAATCAAGAGAATATATGCTGACTGGACGAGACCTACTGTTTCAGGCTGGAAAAATGTTTTACTAGAAAA
Source organism: Bacillota bacterium (assembly GCA_023416275.1). GTDB lineage: Bacteria > Bacillota > Clostridia > Acetivibrionales > DSM-1351 > Ruminiclostridium. The sequence goes on from JAEZIB010000182.1 coordinate 39,254, forward strand.
TGCCATTACTCCTATACAGCAATATAGTTATACTAGTGGGAAAAATTCATCGGATTCAGCGATGATTATTGATGCAATGGACATACTATTTTCAGAAAAGGTAGAGGGTTTTTGTATAATATCAAGTGATAGTGACTTTACAAGGTTAGTTATCAGATTGCGTGAAGCAGGCATGAAGGTATTTGGTATTGGTGAGAGGAAAACTCCAAGCCCTTTTATTGCAGCTTGTGATAAATTCACATATATTGAAATAATAAGTGCATCTTCTCATAATAATAGCACATATGAAAATGAGCCTAAAAAAGAAGGAGTAGCAGAGAAAGAGCAGAAATGTGGTACAGTAGCTATTGGCAAGGATATAATAAATCTGATTGCTGTATCAATTAATGATGTTGAGGATGAAAATGGTTGGGCTTTTCTTGGAGATGTGGGTAACCTAATAAATAAAAAGCAGCCTGACTTTGACCCTAGAAATTTTGGTTTCTACAAATTAACTCATCTCATAAGAAAATTAAAAGAATTTGAAATTGAGGAAAGAGACACAAATAACTCAAAAATAAAGCACATATATGTTAGAAATAAAAACAATATTGTAAAGTAAAAACACTTGACAACATATACGAATTGTTTTACAATAAGTCGTAAAGTAAAATTGCTTTACATATGTGTTATGTATGGCGCATGTGATTTGAATTGTGTGCTTCTGCAAAGCCAGAGGTTCTCCACATATGGTTTGACTATTAAAAAAAACAAGCGTGGAGGGTTACTATGGATAAAGTATTTGAAATATCATTACTGCTTGATTTTTATGGGCAGTTGTTAACTGACAGGCAATATGAAATTATGGATTTACATTACAACAATGATTTTACTTTGACAGAGATTGCAGAACAACTGGGTATTAGCCGTCAGGGCGTATATGATAATGAAAAGCGTGGAAGAGCGCTACTAAATGAATATGAAAGTAAGCTGGGCCTACTAAGCAAATTTTGTCATCAAAAGGAAAAGGCTGAAACAGTCCAAAAATATTTGGAAAAGATAAATTCAGTTGAGCTCAGTCAGCATAACAGAGCTATTATAGAACAGGTTATGCAGGAAATAAGTGAGCTTGCTAATAACATATAGTGGAAGATTGAATTGGAGGTTTTAGGATGTCGGTTTTTGAGGGTTTGTCAGGAAAGCTCCAAGAAACAATGAAAAAATTTCGTGGGCAGGGCAGAGTATCCGAAAAAGATGTAAAGGATATGATGAGAGAGATAAAGCTTGCTTTGCTTGAAGCTGACGTAAATTTTAAAGTAGTTAAAGATTTTATAAACAAGGTATCTGAGAGGGCAGTAGGACAGGATGTTTTAGAAAGTCTAACCCCGGGACAGCAGGTAGTTAAAATAGTTCATGAAGAGCTTATTGAGTTATTGGGTAGAGAACAGAGCAAGGTTACATTTGCCTCAAAGCCTCCAACAGTGTTTTTAATGGTGGGACTCCAAGGTTCAGGTAAAACAACTACTACAGGCAAGCTAGCCAGCTTATTGAGAAAACAAGGTAAATCACCGTTGCTAGTAGCTTGTGATGTTTATAGACCAGCTGCTATCAAACAGCTTCAGGTTGTTGGTGGACAATTAAATATTCCGGTATTTACAATAGAAAACAATACAAATCCAGTTGAAATTGCAACGGAAGCAGTTAAGTTTGCTAATTTTAAACAGCATGATTTAGTTATAATAGATACTGCCGGAAGACTTCATATTGATGAGAAACTGATGGATGAACTGTTAAATATAAAGAGCGCAGTTAATCCCCATGAAATATTGTTAGTTGTTGATTCTATGACTGGACAAGATGCCGTTAATGTTTCACAAAGCTTTAATGAAAAGCTAGGCATTGATGGAGTAGTACTAACAAAGCTCGATGGTGATACAAGAGGTGGTGCAGCCCTTTCTGTTAAGTCTGTTACAGGCAAACCAATTAAATTTATAGGTATGGGTGAAAAACTCAGTGAGATTGAGCCGTTTTTCCCTGATAGAATGGCATCACGAATACTTGGCATGGGTGATGTGTTAAGCCTTATAGAAAAAGCACAGGATGCTTTTGATGAAAAACAGGCTCTTGAACTGGAAAAGAAAATGCGTACTATGCAGTTTACGCTGGAAGATTTTTTGGATCAGATGCAGCAAATCAAGAAAATGGGTTCTATTGGAGATATACTTGGCATGATGCCAGGTATTGATGCAAAGGCTCTTAAAGATTTAAATCAAGAAGAGAGCGAAAAAAATATGGCTCGCACTGAGGCCATTATCAGATCTATGACAAAAAAAGAACGAAATGACCCATCTATAATTAATGGAAGCAGGAGAAAAAGAATTTCTGCTGGAAGTGGTACAACAGTTCAAGATGTCAATGCTCTTCTAAAGCAGTTCGAAGAGATGAGAAAAATGATGAAAATGATGACCGATATGGGTAAACGAGGTAAAAAAGGCGGATTAGGAAGGTTTAAATTACCTTTTTAATATAATTAAGTGTGTAGGGGTATACCTCTGCCAGTGATTTAATGGCATGGTATCTTTTACACCCTAATCAAAAACTATAAGCGCAACTAGCTTCTGTCATTGCAGATGCTTGACAAAAAGCTAGTTTTTTAATAATCCTTTAAAGGAGGTGAAAATAAAATGGCAGTTAAGATACGTTTAAAGAGAATAGGTGCTACTAAAAAACCTTTTTATAGAGTAGTAGTTGCTGATTCAAGATATCCTAGAGATGGTAGATTTATCGATGAGATAGGTACTTACAATCCTTTGGTAAATCCAATTGATTTCAAAGTTGATGCAGAAAAAGCTCAGAAATGGATTAAGAATGGTGCACAACCTACTGATACAGTTAAGTCACTTCTTAAGAAGTCTGGTATTATACAATAATATCAATTCATTTGATGCTCAATTTTTTGAAGTGTAGCTGCTTGTGGTTAACAGAAGAAAACCTGATACAGCTGCAATAATGCGTGCCTTTACAAAGTAGAGGTTCTCCACCTATAGAAGTATTATATTATGCTACAGATGGATGTGGATTTCCCACAATAGTATCATAATTTTATGTGCCGAGAATCGGCGTGGAGGTTAGGATGAAAGAATTGCTTGAAAACATTGCAAGAGCTCTTGTGGATTATCCAGATGAGGTTTTTGTAAATGAAATTCAAAACGAAAAGTCAATTATTCTTGAGCTTAAAGTTTCTAAGGATGATATGGGAAAAGTAATTGGTAAGCAGGGCAGAATTGCCAAAGCTATCAGAACTGTTGTCAAGGCTGCAGCAGTTAAGGACAACAGAAGAGTAGTTGTAGATATCGTACAATAAGAAAAGGGGGCTAATGCCCCTTTACTTATTAGGAGGAACTCTATTTTATTGTAAAGATAGGTGATTTTGATGCTAGAATATTTAATTGTTGGACAATTAGTTAACACTCATGGTGTAAAAGGAGAGCTTAAGGCTGTCCCTATGACAGATGACCCTCATAGATTCCTTGAACTTGAGTGGGTTTATATTGATAAAAAGGGCAAATTTGAAAAGTATAATATTTCTGGTGTGAAATTTTTCAAACAAACTGTAATACTAAAGCTTGACGGTGTTGATACCATGGAAGCCGCTGAAAAACTTAAGGGCTTTTACATGAAAGTTGACAGAGCTAATGCAGTTAAGCTTCCGAAGGGGTCCTTCTTTATAGCTGATATTATTGGTTCACAGGTTTATGATGAGAATAATGTGCTTTTGGGGCAGCTATCAGATGTATTACAAACTGGTAGTAATGATGTGTATATTGTAAAGCAGGAAGATGGTAAGGAAATACTTATACCAGCTCTAAAAAGTGTTGTAAAAGAAATTTCTTTAGACGATAGAAGAATTTCAGTAATTCTACCGAAAGGACTGCTGGATTAATGAAATTTGATGTTCTTACACTGTTTCCGGACTTATTTAATATTGTAATGAGAGAAAGTATTATTGGCCGTGCTCAGCAGAATGGCATTATAGAAATTAATGCTATTAATATAAGAGATTATTCAAAAGACAAGCATAAAAAAGTTGATGACTATCCTTTTGGCGGTGGTACTGGAATGGTTATGGCATGTCAGCCAGTAATTGATGCCTACAATGAAATTACGAAGGATATAGTAAATAAACCCAAGGTAATTTATATGAGCCCTCAAGGTAGGGTTTTGAATCAAAAAATAGCGAAAGAACTGTCAACAGAAGAGCATTTAATTTTGTTATGTGGCCATTATGAGGGTATCGACGAAAGGATTATTGAAGAGATTGTCGATGAGGAAATTTCCATAGGTGATTATGTTTTAACTGGCGGAGAATTGCCGGCTATGGTGCTCATTGATTGCGTAAGCAGATTGGTACAGGGGGTTTTAGCTAGTGAAAACTCATATAGTGAGGAATCACATTTTAATGGCTTACTTGAGTATCCTCAGTATACAAGACCTGCCGATTATAATGGAAAAAAAGTTCCTGACATATTGTTATCAGGACATCATGCTAATATAGAAAAATGGAGAACACAGCAATCTTTAGAAAGAACGAAACAAAAAAGACCAGATATGTACGATGAATATGAAAGGCTTCACAAAAAAAATTTTTAGATATACTTTACATTATTAATTTCATTGTGCTATAATATTCTTTGTGTGTAATACGGATGGTCCTCTGCACTATTGATGCACGAACATCTAGGAGAGGGAGGAGGAATTAAAATGGATATATTAAAGTCTATTGAAAGTGAACAAATAAGAGCTGATATTCCAAATTTGGAAATTGGTGATTATATCAAAGTTCATGCAAAGATCATAGAAGGAAATAGGGAAAGAATACAGGTATTCGAAGGAACAGTTATTGCTAAAAAAGGTTCTGGTTTAAAAGAAACTTTTACAGTAAGAAGAGTATCTTATGGTGTTGGTGTTGAAAGAATTTTCCCAGTTAATTCACCAAGAATTGATCATATTGAACTAGTTAGAAAAGGTGTTGTTAGAAGAGCTAAACTATACTATCTACGTGATAGAGTTGGTAAAGCTGCTAAGATTAAAGAAAGATTATAATCTTGAAAAATCAAAAAACCTGGAGGCATTACCGTCTCTAGGTTTTTTTAGTCAGATATTATTTTATTAAATAAATTTAGCAAAATTAATTGTAAAAATTGATTAGTTTTATAAATAATAGTATAATTCATATTATGTTAGATTTAATCATGATAGGATAGTTAATATTTATAAAAAATAAAATGAGGTGATATTTTAATGGAAAATAGAAATACTGAGGGTGGAAATGATGAAAAATTAGATTTTGATACTAATAATTTAGGTATTGAAAATAATAATGATACTAATATCAATGATGTTGAAAATAGTATTCAAAATGATATGGAAATAAACGAGGTTGAACAAAGTGCTGAAAATACAATAGACAATATAGATAATAAAGGCATTACAGTTAAAAAGAAAAATTCAGTTGGTAGAGAAATTCTTGAATGGGTCATGGTTATTATTGCTGCACTATTGATTTCAATGTTTATAAAAGCATTTATATTTTCAACCTACAAGGTAAATATGGTATCAATGGAGGACACTCTTTATGAAGGTCATAATGTAATTGTTTATAAGACAGGTTATTTCTTCAATGAGCCTAAGCATGGAGATATAATAGTATTTATGCATGAAGAAGGAAAGATTAAGAATTTTATTAAATATTTACCTATCAGAAATCCTGGTGAGGTTGATTATATAAAGAGAGTAATAGGTTTACCTGGCGACCAGATTGATATACGAGAAGATGGTTTTGTCTATCGTAAATCAGAGGGAGATAGTGATTTCGTAAAGTTAGATGAACCATATACAAAGAACCCTACTGAAGCTAAAGGTATGCAGTTGCCACTTACAGTACCCGAGGGGCAGTTGTTTGTAATGGGTGATAATAGACAACAAAGTCTTGATTCAAGGCAAATTGGAACAATAGACATAGATGCAGTTATTGGCAAAGCAGTTTTTCGTATTTGGCCATTTTCAGAGTTTGGTGGATTGTACGATTAAAAGTAATTAATTTCATTTTATAAAAACTGTTTTAAACTGATAAAGAGTTCTATGGAAGGTAGGTACATCAATTCCTACCAACCTAAGAACTCTGTTAATTTATTGGAAAAATTATATGTATGTATGCAGCAAGCACTATATGCTAACAGCTAGAACTCAATCTCTTAAAAGGTCAGTATAATCTTGAAAAATTCAAATACTAACACAGTAAAATACTCATGTTGTTAATAAAAATATTGTTTATTGTAGAATGTCCTATTAATAGCATAGTTGAGAATAAATTAAGTGCAGGAATTTATGTACTATTATAAGGATAAAGCATTATAAATTTATATGAAAAATTTAGAGTTATCAAAGGAGAAATTATGAATATTCAATGGTTTCCGGGGCATATGGCAAAAACAAGGAGGCTTATTGCTGAAAATTTAAAGCTTGTTGATGTTATTATTGAACTACTTGATGCAAGAATACCCTTTAGCAGCAGAAATCCAGAAATTAATTCTTTAATTAATAATAAACCAAGGCTTGTAGCCTTCAATAAATCAGACTTAGCGGATGAACAAATATCAAGTCAATGGATACAATGGTATGCCAATCAAGGAATTAAATGCATTTTGATTAATTCAATAACTGGTAAAGGACTAAATGACGTAAAGACTAGAGCAAGAGACTTAATGTCTGAGAAAATTGAACGTGACAGGGCTAAAGGTAAGCTTTTTACACCAGTAAGAACAATGGTGGTAGGTATCCCTAATGTAGGTAAATCATCATTTATAAATAAAATTGTAGGAAGAGCTACAGCGCAAACAGGAGACCGGCCTGGAGTAACAAGAGGAAAGCAGTGGATTAGAATAAACTCTGAAATAGAGCTTTTAGATACTCCTGGTATCCTTTGGCCAAAGTTTGAAGATCAAGAGGTTGGAATGAATCTTGCTTTTACAGGTGCTATCAAGGATGATATAATGGACACAGCAGAGGTGGCAATGGAGTTGCTTTATAGACTTTCTAAGCTATATCCTAAGGAGCTGTGCAATAGATTCAAGCTTGAACCTGATATAATCAAAAATATTGAGCCATTGGAGCTATTAGAAGCAGTTGGGCGAAAGAGAGGCTGTATCATATCTAAAGGACAGATAGATTATTCCAGAATATCTGCAATAGTTTTAGATGAATTCAGAGGTGGAAAGATAGGAAGAATTACTCTTGAAAAACCAAATGACAGAGCTGCGAAAGATAGTCAAGACTAGATATAGAATAAAATATCATTAAATTTGAGGTATATAATGGCTAAACTAACATTAAAGCAGATTCAAGAAGAAATTCAGGATAAATCAATACAAGAAGCAATAGATTATCTTTTGACACTTCAGTCATGCGGATCAACAGTAGGCAAGCTGTTAGAGAGATATTACAAGCTTCAGGAAAAGCATAATAAAGAAATAGAGCGGTTACGAAACATGCTTTCTTTTGAAAATAGAGCAAGGCAAGAAGGTTATAGCTTTATAGCAGGTGTGGATGAAGCTGGGAGAGGTCCACTAGCAGGCCCTGTGGTTGCTGCTGCTGTTATTCTTCCTGAAGGCTTGCTGATTGAAGGTATTAATGATTCAAAAAAACTCAGTGAAGCTAAAAGAGAAGCCTTATTTGATATAATTACAGAGAAGGCTATTACATATGGAATTGCTGCCGTTGATGAAAAAAGAATTGATGAAATAAATATATTAAATGCTACAAAAAAAGCTATGACTGAGGCAATAAGTCAGCTTAAGCCTACGCCAGATTGTATTCTTTTAGATGCAGTTAAGCTTGAAAACATTTCTGCGAAACAAGTACCTATTATAAAGGGCGACAGCCTAAGTCTTAATATTGCTGCGGCATCGATTCTTGCAAAGGTTACAAGGGATAGAATAATAAAGGAGTATGATTCTAAATATCCAGAGTATGGTTTTTCTGTGCACAAGGGTTATGGTACACCACAACATATTTCCGCTATAAAGAAATTGGGACTTTGTCCGATACATAGAATAAGCTTTATAAATAAAAACTGGCTGGATTGATAAAATATAAATTAAAACCAAGCATATTAAGAGTCCTTGTTTGGGGGAATTGCACTAATCATATAAAGTTGCAGTTGTTATAGGTTATTAATGGAAAATTTTAATAGAAATAACTTATTTGAATTAGTTGGCGAAATAGCTTGTGCAATTACTTACAAGGATTTTAGTGAAATAACGAGGGAGTATTCATTTATGTTTAAAATTGTTCAGCAAGCTCTAAGTAATTTTGCTGTAAAAATGATAGGGTGTCGTGTTTAGCACTGGATTAACTTTTAATATTCGTAAGTTGAGAAACTTATTTAAAGAAGATAATAAACTAATTTGGAGGTGTCAAAGTGAGAGTTGATGGAGTTGTTCCTGCAGCAGGAATTATACAAAATAATGGTGGGGATATACTAAGCAAACTAAAACCCGGTGATACAGTTAGAGCACAAGTTCTTGAAAATTCAGGCAGTGAGCTTAGTTTGAAGCTTTCAGATGGGTCAACGGTTTTAGCTAGCGCCATGACTCCTGTTGATGCTTCAGATGGTGAATATGTAAATTTCGTTTTTAGGGGGATTGTTGATGGAAAGCCTGCACTAGAGGTTGCCAATCGCAATATACAACCTCAGGTTGATTCAACATTGGAGAATATAAAAAATACCTTAATGGGATTGAACTTGCCTGTTACAGATAAAAATATTGAGCTTGCTCAGGCTTTACAGAAGCAAAATATACCTGTCAATGCTGAAAATATGTCAAAAGCAATGAACTTGATGAGTAATAATTCACAACTAAAAGCTGATTCTGCTGCTTTTTTAACAGCAGCAAATCTGTCTGATAGTCAAAGCAGTATTGAAAAGCTGCAAAATCTTTTGGCTGGAAGACTTAAAATAAGTAATGATATTGGTGATTTACTTAAGCTTATTGGTAATGACGGTAAAAATTCAGCAGATGCTGCAAAGCTTACCATAGTTAATAATATTCTTGGAAAATTGGCTGCTGAAATGGCAGCTAAGAGTCCAATTAATAATAATGTAACAGGTAATAATGCACAAGTATCACTTAATGAAGCCACAAATACAGCTAAAACAATGAGCTCTAATTCTCCTGCAATGCCAGCTAATAACGCAGTTGTAACGGCAAATGGTAATAACTCTGCAGCAGCAAGTACAATAGTTAACAGCAATCTTAATACAGCAGCTGATATAGGAAATAATTCTGCAAATGTAAAAACTGAGGCAAATAACGCTGTAATTAGCAATGTTAATCTCAACACAAATACTACTAAAACAGAAAACAATATATCTAATAGTTTACAGAACAATACTGCTATAAATAATAACACTGCAAATGAATCAGAAGCATTAAATAATGCAAAAGGCTTAAGTGGCAACATAAATGGAGCCGCAGAAGGCAAATCAGCTCTACAGCAAACTGATAGTTCTATAAATGTTAATAATAAAAGTATTCTAAGCCATACCGAGCAGCAAATCAGTAATTTACTAAAAGGTGGAGAGCCTCTTGGAAAGGGAGATTTGCCAATTTTGAACCAACTTAACTCACGGCTTGAGTCTCTTGTAAACAGTGGACAATTGTCTACTGAAGAATTGTCAGCGGCAAAGTTAATTACCAAGGAAATAGATGCTGCTATTTTTAAAATCAAGGGCGGTGACACTGCTTTTGACCAATTAAGTACAAATGCAAAGGGCATAAAAAAATTTGAAGATGCTGTAAACAAGCTTCAAAATTTATTCGTTAAAATAGATCAGAGCAGTGATGAAATAAATCCGGTTAAGCTTTATAAAAATATGGATGATGCACTTCAGGCGTTAAAAACCAGTATACAGCAGCTACCTGTGTCTATGCAGCAAACTGCAATGAATATAGTAGGAAATCTAGAAAGTAATATAAATTTTATCAATCAACTCAATAACTACAGCTCATATGTGCAAATTCCATTAAGTATATTTAATCAGAATACTACAGGTGAGCTTTATATGTTGAAAAGAGGTTCAAAGGCAAAAAAGCTTGACGCCTCCAATATGACAGTACTAATATCCTTGGACAGCAGTAATATCGGGAGGATTGACACTCTGTTAAGTGTAGACAAGAAAAATATAAGTACAAATTTTCGACTAGAGAACAGTGAAGTTTTTGATATTTTAAAAGAAAACCATAAAATGCTATACACTAGTTTGTTAGAAAAAAGATTTAGACTTGTTGACTTTACCTATAGATTGTTAGAGGAACCATTAAATATTGTAAATTTTGAAGAAGAAGCCAAAAAGGAATTCGTAAAAAATCCAAATAATATTGATGTACTGATTTAATTGAAAAAAGGAGTGGGAGATATGTCACAGGAGAATAAGAAAATTAAAAGGGAAATTAAACAAGCCACAGCCTTGCAATATTCTCCTGAGACAGATGCTGCACCTAGGATAATTGCTACTGGAAAAGGCATTGTAGCAGAGAAGATTATAGAAAAGGCTCAAGAGAAGGATATTCCTATATACAAAGACAGCAATTTGGCTAAAACATTATCTGCATTGGGTATTGGAAATGAAATTCCACCTGAGATATATGAAGTTGTTGCTGAAATATTAATTTTTATTGGCAGTGTTGATAAACGCTATGGAGATAGATATGGCAAATAAAAATACCCGTGCCATTGGTACTGAGGGTGAAAAAATAGCAGTTGAGTTCCTAACAGAAAATGGATTTACAATCCTAAAAACAAATTATAGGGTTGGACGAATTGGTGAAATAGATATAATTGCAAGAGAAGGTGAATATATTTGTTTTATAGAGGTTAAAACTAGAAAATCATGTAGTTTTGGAAATCCAAGTGAATCTGTCACATTCAAAAAGCAAGAGAAGATTAAGCTGCTTGCATCTATATACTTAACTAACACAGGCAATATTGATGAACGCATACGGTTTGATATTGTAGAAATCCTAATGAAAAATAATAACGGTTCAAAAGAAATAAATGTAATTAACCTTATAAAAAACGCATTTTAATAAAATAACTTAACTTTACATTGATAAGCTCCCACACCTATAATTCAACTGGGAAAGTTGAGTAAAATAATAAAACTTCACATAATAGTATTTTGAATGAGGGAGAAGCATCAATGGTTTATAACTAATAAAGTTAAGTATTTATTAGCAAGAAATCCAAATTACAAAGCTAATTGAGCATTGTGGATTTTAGTTAAAAGGTTTTATTACAAGTAGTTTTATGATAATTTTGTGCCTAATGTGGGTGTGGAGGTTTATTAAATGATAATAGTAGATGCACATTGTGATACAATTACAACCATTATGGAAACGGGTGAACAGCTTTTAGATAATAAAGGGCATATTGATTTGAAGAGACTCAAAGAATATGATAGTTTTGTTCAGTTTTTTGCAGCTTTTATTTCACCTAAACATGCTAAAATGGGTGCTTTGTGTCGTGCTATTGATATAATTGACAGATTATACAAGGAAATTGAAATTAATAAGGATGATATCACGTTATGCCGTAATTACAACGATATAATTTCTGCAACGGAAGCTCATAAAATTGCTGCTATACTTACTATTGAAGGCGGAGATGCGTTAGAAGGAAGCCTATCAGCATTGCGTATGTTATATGAACTGGGAGTAAGGGCGATAACGTTGACTTGGAACTACAGAAACCAGATAGCAGATGGAGTAGCAGATGCAATCACAGGTGGTGGACTTACGCCCTTTGGCAAAAATGTTGTAGCAGAAATGAATAGGCTTGGTATGATGGTAGATGTATCCCATATATCTGAAGCTGGTTTTTGGGATGCGATAAGCCTTAGCAAGGCCCCGATAATTGCATCTCACTCTAACGCTAAGAAAATTTGCAATCACAGAAGAAATCTTACAGATGATCAGCTTTTAGCGTTAAAGAAAAATGGCGGTGTTACAGGGATAAATTTGTGCCCTGATTTTATTTGCAGCGACACAAAGGCTTCCATGAAGCATGTAATAGACCATATAGAATATATTGTTGCATTGACAGGGGAAGACACAATAGGATTAGGTGCAGATTATGATGGAATAGATGCTACACCTGAAGGGTTAGAGGGAGTACAATGTATTAATAACCTGTTAAATGAATTATTAAGGCTAAACTATAGTGATACTTTAGTTAATAAGCTTGCAGGAAAGAACTTTCTAAGAGTTATAAAGAGGGTATTAACTAATTAATACCCAACTCTTATTAACGTCTGGTGTCTTATAATTAAAGTAGCCAGAATCCTTACGCTTATATAGTTTTCCTTTATATTGTACGATATCATTTATACGATATTGGTGCAATAATTCTTTCAGGTAGCTCCAAAGAGGATAATCACTAATATCATCAGTTTTAGCAGTTATTGTCCCTGTTATAGATGGAAGTGTTTTTGTGTATACAGCCATTGAGTCTGAAAGCATAGAGGTCACAATACAAATAATAATAGCCAGTGGAATTAGTATTCTTTTCATGTATTGGACCTCCTAATAATTAAGATTAATTGTGTAAGCACTGGGTTCCAGTAATAGTAACACTGATTGCTGTTGCGTTTTTGTTTTCAGCATTTAAAGTATCAACATTATTTTGGCCATTAGAATTTTTCCATTCTGCTACAAGCTTGTACTTTTGTGTGGCTTTAGTATTAGCTATAAATGCTTTTTCTACATTAAAGGACATTTCACCATTCTTGATAACTGTAGTACCAACTTGAGTATTATTTTCATCAAATATGCTTACGTTCAGCCCATCAATAGCCTGCTTATCTGCTTTTGCAGCTACATTTAATGAAACTGTCATATCTGTATCAACTGCATTAACTGTTCCATCGGTACTAAAGTTAACAACTTCAAAATTCCACTCAGTTTTTTCTGATGGTGCCAATTCAATATCAGGAAAATGGGTTTCATTATTTCCGATATAAAAAGACTTAGCAGCTACATTTCCGGTAATTGGTGAAAGTGTTTTTGTATAAGTTGCAAAAGTTCCTGCTGCCATTGAAGTAGCAATAGTTAGTATTAGCGCTCCTATAATAATCTGTTTCTTCATATAAGCCTCCTACGCCCACTTTGGGCACAAATTAATATTAATATAGATAATAAAAGATACCTTGTAGAAATACATGGACATGGAAATTCCATGAAAGTAGTGATAGTATATTCGATAGTATTTATCATTTGTAAGTTTCTTGGTGGTTTACATAAAACAATCAACACGTATGATTATAGACTCAGGATTGGTTTAGGTCAACAGGAATATAATTGAAAAGATTGGACTTTCAGACACGAAAAACGCTTGTTTTGATAAGAAATAAAAGCAGAGGTAAAAAGACTAACTTTCCCTCATAAAAAGTCTATAGTGCGGAAGACTCATCAATGGCTGAATAATAACCTTTATATAAAAGTAAAAATCTATTTAAATTCTGTTCGCAACCATTTTATCGATATAAACTAAAATTATTTCTCATTCATGCTACTCTTAATTATATATCGAAGCATTGCAACTATAGGCTTATAATAAAATAGCAGAATTATTGGGATGAATAACAAAATCAGACGGCCTATCGTGCTATTGGCAAAGAGTATCAATAGGCCAAGCCATCGACTTTTACCAATATATTTTCCGTAAATTTGGTTTTTGTTTATAGTTTCTCTGTAGACTTTACCTTCATTTTCAGAAGGATGGTTATCAATAGAAACAATTACTTTTCCTGCTTGAAATAATTGCACTCTTGCAATGTTTGCTTCTCCGTTAGCTTCATAGATTACTATATCACCTTTTGATGCTTCGATATCATCAGTTTTAAAAAACACTAAGTCGTTGTACAAAATTGCCGGCTGCATTGTATCTGATTGAAATACATACGGAATAACCCTAAAGATTGCTATTTCTTTTCTGGCTGTAGATATAGAAATTAGAAGCACTATTACGTTAATAATAATAAATGACAGTATTATCATAAATAATAATGAGTTTAATATTTTTGTCAAAATTCTAAGTTTTGTATTTGCATCAATTCTGTGAGTTGCAACACGTTTGAGTTTAGAATCAGCTTGCATTGTAATTATTACATCATCAGATATATCATAATCCATAGTATAGAAAGAGAAATTGTAATATTCTGCGTTTATTATTCCTTTAGCAATTATTACTAGAATACAAATAATGGAGGCTAAAATCAAAATAGAAATATATTTAGAAAATTGAGAAAAGATATTCATACTGTTAAAATTGCTTTTATCGCTTATAATGTTGTAATATCCAAGAAAATGTTTGAGAACAGCAATTAATAAAATTGAGATAAACATTACATAGTTTGATATTATACCTTTTTTAAAATATAGTGAAGATGTCATAGTAACAATAATTATAAATATAAAATCTATTAAACCAAGTGCAAAAATAGGCATGATATACTCAAATACTAATGGATATTTTAACAAGGAGGTTAAAAAAAGCATTATAAAAAAACCAAACCCATAAATAAAGGTTATTGTAATAAGTCTAGCGTACAGCTTTGTAAGAATCATTTTAATCGGACTAAAGCCAAACTTAATAGGAATATACCATTTGTTGTTCCGTATTTCATCAAAAGTCAAAAAGTGATAGTTTGCGGCTAAATATATAACAATAAAAAGATAGAATATATCTACATAAATTAAAAGAGTACTGAAACAGGTTGGGCTCATATACTTTGGTACTGCATCGGATAATACACTTTTATCAAGAGTTCTAAGGATATAATGAACCGCAAAAGAAATCAAAGCAAGAAACAGAGCATATTCAAAACTCCTTTTTCTACTGATTGAATGTTCAAAATAAGATTCTGTTAATTCTTTTTTTAATATGCTTTTATTGTATATCATGTTGCCTCATCAACCCTTGAATAGAGTTTTTAATGTTTTTATTGTTTTTCAGCACAAAAGTCGGATCTATTTTAAAGGAGCCTAATGCATCAAACAGAAGTAGCCCTGCTTGCTTACTGTCTGTATTAGTAATTACCTGCAGGGTATCATCTTCAATTTGATACTCAAATTGTGGCAGAGCATACCTAAGTGATTGTATTGTATAGTTCAAATTCTCTGCTTCAATCAAATAAGTTACTCTGTCATATTCAAGAAAGTTATTAAGAGTATCATTATAAAGTATTCTGCCTTTATCTATATAACATACATGGCTGCTGATAATTTGAGCAAGATCATAGCACTGTGTACTAATAATCAACGACTTTCCTAAGTATGGAAGACGTGAAGTCAATTTGTTTATTGTAGTTATTTCTTTTGGTGTATAGTGAAGCTTTGGGAGATTAAAAATTATTAGGATACTATCGCTTAACATTGCAGCAGTTAGGATAACTATGGATTTTTCCTGAATAGTGAGCAAAGAGATGGGAGTAAGGCATATATACCCCATGTCTGAAGCTACAAGGAAATTAAGCAAATATTCCTGTCTGTCAATAGACTCCCTGTTAGAATTACTTGTAATAAACATCAAATATTCCAGCACATTCATATTTCCATAAGCCATGCTGGTACTGCCAATATAAAATACATGGGGGAGGATGGTGCTTTTTTTCTTAGTGGTATCAAAACCTGCAATCATCAATTTACCCTTCTCATAAGCTTTTGCATTTGCCATAATCTCAAGTAAAAGCTTGATTTCATATACCGAGCTTCCAAGTACAGTCCATAGTTCACCTGGATTTGCAGAAAAATTAATGTCTTTTAAAACCTGTTCAATAGGTAGCCCAGGCTCCTGTATATTTGCATAAAATTCATTTGAATAAAGGTTTTTCAAAAGTATTGTAGGCTTTGGCATTTAATTAACCTCTAAGTTCAATAGTTAGTATAATTTCATAACAAATACTGCTTTTACATTTTGTGGTGGTAATAGCTCAATGTCAGGGGTATTGTTTGGATTATCTCCTTTTGTTCTATATTTAATACTGTCCTCCTTAACAACTTCTATTATTCTATGGGTAATTATTGCTTCTGCTTGAGAGAAGGTAACAATATCACCAACTTTAAGAGAAGATGCGTCAGTAGGTTTTTTTGATAATATTATTGAGCCGGTTTTAAGAGTGGGTGACATACTTGCAGACTTAATAATATATAGCTGATACCCAAAAATCTGAGGAGTCTCACCAGAATATTTTGATAATAGTACAGATATTAGTGTACTAAAAAGTAACAAGTAAATAAGTGCATATATCGTAAATTTAACTAACTTGATACATTTTGAATTAGTATTTGCTCGCTTTGCTTCCTCTATCTCATTTCTTAACAGCTCAATTTCTTTGTCTGTTGTATATTTAGTGTTTTTCATACTTATCTCCATTACAATAAAACTTCTTATTGAGTTTATTATATATAATAGTATTCTCAATACAACTGCAGTTTATTTGATTGATTCTTGCATAAAAGCAAATGAAAACAAAAACTAATTACACTGGAAAAATATTTTTTGAATAAATGGAACTTAAAACTTGCATAGTTTAATATTATGTATTAAAATAGCATTATTGAAAACGATACTTGGAGGAGATATTTATGATATATTATGAATCTTTATCAAGAGATGACCTAAAAAATGAAATAGAAGCTTTAGAAAACCGATATAATGCGTTTAAAGAACAAAAGTTAAAGTTAGATATGACAAGAGGTAAGCCTTGTTCAGATCAACTTGATATATGTATGGATATGCTGGATATGCCGTCAAAAGAGCTTCGTAAGGCTGCTGACGGAACAGATTGTTTAAATTATGGAGTTCTTGATGGCTTACCAGAAGCAAAAGCACTTTTTGCAGAAATGTTAGAAGTTAACACTAATGAGATAATAATTGGAGGTAATTCAAGCTTAAATCTCATGTATGATACTATTGCAAGGGCTATGTCTCTTGGTGTTATGGGATGTACACCTTGGTCAAAGCAGGAAAAGGTTAAATTTTTGTGCCCTAGTCCTGGATATGACAGACACTTTGCTATATGTGAATTGTTTGGAA
Organism: Bacillota bacterium; assembly: GCA_023416275.1. Taxonomy (GTDB): domain Bacteria; phylum Bacillota; class Clostridia; order Acetivibrionales; family DSM-1351; genus Ruminiclostridium. The sequence continues at coordinate 56,387 of JAEZIB010000182.1, forward strand.
TTGAAATGATTGTTGTAGATATGAAGCAGGATGGTCCTGATATGGATGCCGTTGAAAAGCTTGTTTCCGAGGACGAGACAATAAAGGGTATTTGGTGTGTTCCTAAATATAGCAATCCTGATGGAATTACATATTCCGATGAGGTTGTTAACAGATTTGCAGCTCTAAAGCCAAAGGCAAACGATTTCAGAATATTTTGGGATAATGCATATTGTGTTCACCATCTCTCAGATAAGCCTGATATGCTCAAAAACATTTTGACTGCATGTAAGGAAGCAGGAAATGAAAATATGGTTTATATATTTGCTTCCACTTCAAAGATAAGCTTTCCAGGTGCAGGTGTTGCTGTTATGGCTTCAAGTTCTGACAATATAAACAGCATAAAGAAGAGCTTGACAATACAAACAATTGGACATGACAAGGTAAATCAATTAAGACATGTTAAGTACTTCAAGGATCTAGATGGAATAAACCTTCATATGAAAAAACATGCTGTTATATTAAAGCCAAAGTTTGATATGGTTTTAGAGATACTTGATAAAGAATTGGGCGGGAAAGAAATAGCATCTTGGAATAAGCCAAATGGTGGGTATTTCATTAGTCTGAATACAATGGATAACTGTGCACAGGAAGTTGCAAAATTAGCTCAAGAGGCTGGTGTTGCACTTACTAAAGCAGGAGCAACTTATCCATATGGAAAGGATCCTCTTGATAGGAATATAAGAATTGCGCCTACAATGCCTCCAGTTGAAGAACTAAAAAAGGCAATTGAGATATTTGCAATTTGTATTCAATTGGTTAGTGCAAAGAAATTCTTAAAATAGCTTGAAGGTTTAAATAATAATGCTTATAATTTGTATATAGAGATTTAATTCTCAATGTTTTCTCAAATTAGTTTTATAGAAATTTACTCGCAACGCCGCCATATTACACTTAAATTAGTGTTAGTATAAGCGGCGTTGCGATTTTTTTTGCAGTCAGTCTAATGCAGCCGCATTTATGTCCATACTGAAGCTCTGGGACACAATTCTTTATATGAGCCTTGACAAAGGTGGATACCTGACACACGGAAGCACCGTGAACTTCTCAGGAAAGCTCAACAGCGTCGTTCATTATGGGGTTGATTATGTAAAAGTTTATTTAAAACTGATTTAGAAGGAATTTGTAAGTGAAAAGTAGAATTATGTATTTAATAAGTTTTTAAAATAGACATTTGTCTATTAAATGTTTAGTATAAAATAATTTTTGAATTGAGGTGCTGTTATGAATATTACTTTTCTAGGAGCAGCAGAAACGGTAACAGGTTCATGCTATTTAGTTGAAACAAAGGAGACAAAATTCTTAGTTGATTGCGGAATGTTTCAGGGAAGTAAAAATGAAGCAATACTTAACGCTGAACCTTTCTCTTTTAACCCAGGAGAACTGGATTTTATGCTATTATCACATGCTCATATTGATCATAGCGGCAGGATTCCAAAGCTTTATATGGACGGATTCAAGGGCGGTATTTATGCCACAAAAGCAACTGTTGAGCTCTGTAGAATAATGCTGCCTGACAGTGGACACATTCAAGAGACAGAAAATGAGTGGACAAACAGGAAGAGGCAAAGAGCTGGAAAATCTTCTGTTAAGCCCATTTATACTGTCAAAGAAGCTACAGACTGTCTTGAACTATTTAGAAGTGTACAATACGGTGAAGTTTTAAAAATAAGCGATGATATTCGAGTAAGGTTTAGCGATGCGGGGCATATACTTGGTTCAGCAATTATAGAAATCTGGATAAGTGAAAATGGCAAGGATTCTAAGATTGTATTTAGCGGCGATTTAGGAAATAAAGATATGCCTATTCTTAAAGACCCTACTATAATTAGTGAGGCAGACTATTTGGTGGTTGAGTCAACCTATGGTGATAGACTTCATACTCATAGCAAAGGTCATGAAAGAATAGAAGAGTTTATAAATATAATAACAGAAACAGTTGCAGCAGGAGGAAATGTAGTAATACCTTCTTTTGCTGTAGGCAGGACTCAGGAAATCATATATGAATTAAACAAGTACATGGATGTTTACAGTGACAAGGTAAACAAGATATTAGATTTACCGGTTTTTGTTGATAGTCCTCTCGCAACTTCTGCAACAGAAGTATTCAGAGAAAATCTTGATTGCTTTGATGAAGAGGCAAAAGAATACATAGCTAATGGCGATAATCCATTGGATTTTCCTACACTTAAATTTACACAGTCTCCTGAGGAATCCAGGAAACTGAACGAAAGAAATGACAGTATCATTATAATTTCAGCAAGTGGAATGTGTGATGCGGGTAGAATAAAACATCATTTAAAACACAATCTCTGGAGAAAGAATTCTACTATTTTATTTGTTGGTTATCAAGCAGAAGGCTCACTGGGAAGAAGAATTATAGATGGTGCTCCAAAGGTTAAAATATTTGGAGAAGAAATATCTGTAAATGCCAGAATTGAGGTAATAGATGGGTTCTCTGGACATGCTGATAAAAAAGGCCTTCTTGATTGGATTGGAAGCTTTGCCCATAAGCCTAAAAAAGTCTTTATTGTACATGGTGAAAAGGAGACTATGCCAGTCTTTGCGCAAACTATTACTGATAAATACGGTATTAAGTGTATTATTCCTTCTAGAGGAGACAGTTTTGTTGTAAGTAGCGAAAATGTATTTGAGAATGTTCCTAGTGCTGAGATGCAGCATAAATTTAGAAGACTCACTGTTGTTAATATGCTTGAGAATTTAAAAGAAGAGTTCAATGAGTTGACCCTTATTCTTAAGAATGACCTAAAACAAGAAAAATCAGATGTTGAAATTGATGAAGTAGCAGCAAAACTTAAATTAATTGAAAAAGCATTTATTGAAGCTTTAAAATAACTTAAAGAAAAAAATGTAAGAAATTTTAGCTGTCAAAAAATACATATTCTAAAATTATTAAAAATGAACAAAAAGCAGAGGACTTTTTCATGGCTTTTTGTTCATTTTTTTGGCTTAAAGCATAGAAAATTCAAGTGATTGAGTAATGTTGACTAGTTGAAAGGAATAAGCACTTTAAGTATTAAATTTCTGCATAGTTAGTGTTAGAATCTAAATTTTCGGGTATTTTAAAAGTTTTGAACAATTGACAATTATTTGATTTGTCGGTATAACATTTAAGGGATAAATATACGCAGATAAATGCAGACTAATTAAAATGTATTCAAACGATAAATTTGCATTGATTTAAAATTAGAACATCATGGGGGATATAATTAAAATGAAAATATATAGATTAAAGAAAAAGTACTCTTTTTCTTTAATTGCAATTATATTATGCTTTGCGCTATTGTACTGTTCAAATAGTATATTTAATATAACAGGACTTATCAGTAATAAAGCTGAAATCATAAAAGAAAAAGAAATGAAATATATGTTTGGTGAAATAGGAATATTAAGTGATAATTATTCTTATGAAAATACAGCTGGATATATTTCTGATAATACTGTTAAATATCAGCAGGATGCTATTAAAATATCTGAAGAAGATGCTTCTTCAGTAAATGCGGGGTATCAAGACTATTTACCTAAAAAGAGTAAGAACGCTGGCTCAATTAAGTCAATGAGTGAATATATAGAACAATATAATAAGTTCCAAAATATTTCAAATGAACTGAAAAAACAAATTGAAGAGGATTCCTACAGACACAAAAATTTTGATTTTTACTATGTTTTTAATTTTGAATATACTATGAATGCACTGAAAAAGCTGGATAACGTAATTGAAAAAACTGCAAGGGCACAGAAAATGCCAAAAGCTCTACTTGCATCAGTGTTATTCAGAGAAATGATGTTTTTAGGACAGGAGGATATTCTTGATGGAATTAGTTTTATAGGTGGAAAATCAATGGGCATCTGCCAGATTGGTGTTGAAAATGTTCGGTATAACGAAAATGCTGTTCATGGAAAAGAGTCGATAATAGCCAATAAAACTGATGATGAAATTATTGAGATGCTGCAAAATCCGAACCAGGCTGTTTATTTTTGTGCAGTTCAGCTAAGGGCAAGGGCTATATCACTAACTGGAAACAAAGAAGTTAATTTACATAATTTAGATGTTGAACAGCTCCATAAAATATTAGAAGAGTACAATCAATCAAAAATTCCTAAAACAATAGGACCTGTTAAAACAAAAGAAAGGTATGCACAGGAAACATATCAGTATTACAAAATCATTTCTAAACTATATAAATGTCAAGCAGAAAAATAGTTCTTTTTTTAGTAGTACTAATTATTTTAATATTTGAATGTCAAAATAAAGTGTAATTTAAAAATTACACTTTATTTTTATAAAAATTTGTATTAAAATAGTGACTGAAGTTTGTAAGAAAGCGCTATTTAGAAATCTTAAAAGCTAATATGTTTAAGATGGTAAAATGGGTTATAAAATATTTATTTGTGGAGGACGGTTAATATGGAAGGTCAGTTGTTATTGACACTATTACCTATTGTGGTAATAGTCTGTATGCTTGTAATTTTTAAGAAATCAGCGGATGTCAGCGGTATTGCTGGTTGGCTTTGTGTATCTGCTGTGGCAATTCTATTTTTCAATACTTCCTTGGAGGTAGTTCTTAAATCAACTGCATCAGGTATTCTCAGATCATTTCCTGTTTCATTAATTGTTTTTACTTCTTTATTTATGATGGCATATATGGAGAAGTCAGGTGCACTAAAGAGAATTATTATTTTTATTAAAACAATTTCCAGTGACAACAAAGCAGTTCAGATTATGATGATAAACATAGGTTTTGGAACATTGATGGTATCAGTAGGGGCCACTCCTGTTTCATTATTACCGCCCATCCTTTTAGCTATGGGATATTCAACAACTGTTGCAATAGGATTACCTGCTATAGGATATGATTCACTTTGTACATACTCTTTATTAGGGGCTCCATTAGTTGCATTTTTGGATTTTGCGAATAGATTTTTAGGACCAGGTAAAGAAATAACACCATCACAGGCAGGAAGTGTTTTTTACTACTTCTTACCGTTGGTATCAACGTTGATTGGTTTTTGCATGTTATATATAGTTGGTAAGTGGAAAGGTATAAAAGAAGGCTTTTTACCATGTATTGTAACTGGAGGTGCTATTGCAGTTGTTGCATATTTTACAAATAAAGTTGACAATTTGGTTACGTTAACAGGTGTTCTTTGTGGTATAGCGGTAATACTTGCTATGGCATTATACCTTAAAATAACTGGCAAAAAACTATTTGACAGAAGCAAGCTGACAGAAGAGGAAAAAGCTTATGAGAAGCAGTACCCTCTTTGGAAGGCATTAAGTCCTTGGATTATATTAGTAGGTTTGATTTTAGCATTGAACCTGCCTAAACCAATTTATGATTTTCTTTATAATCTTAAGCTTCCTATAAGCGGTGTCGCAGTGGATGGAAAACCAATTGCAACCAGAGCTTTGTGGAATGCATATACATGGATAGCAGTAGCTGTATTTTTATCAATGCTTGTTATGAAACCAAAGCTAACAGAAATTAAAGCATCTGTTAAGGTTTGGTGGAAGAGAGCTCCTAGGCCTGTATTCTCTGCTGCTATATTCTTTGCAATTGGAGAAATAATGAATTACTCTGGTTGGAGCTTGGAAGCAATGAAATATGAAACAAACAGCATGATTAAGGTTTTAGCAGAATCATCAGCAAGCGCATTTGATAACGCATATGGATTTATTACAGGGTTTATAGGAATGTTTGGCGGATTTATTTCCGGAAGTGAAGCATCTACTATTGCTATGTTTGCAAACTATACAATGGAAACTGCAAATAAATTGAATTTAGGAACAAACGGTTTAATTATTGTTACAGCTGCTTTGGCTTTCGGCGGCGGATTAGCAAGTGTTATATCTCCAGCAAAGTTACAGAATGCGGCTGCTTCTATTGATAAACTGGGTGAAGAAAACAAAGTAATCAAGATGGCATTTATATTTGCACTTATATTAATAACTATAACTTCTTTATATGCATTGATGTTATTAAAGATTGGTGTAAGCATATAATTTATACATGAATAACTTTAACTTCGCACATAAAATTCTTCCGCACCTATAATTTTACTGGGAAAGTGAGTAATTAATTGTATTTTTGATTTTTTATATACATAATGACACAGGTTATCAAACTTGTGTCATTTGTTTTATAGAGCAATTACAATTGAGACTGTAGAAGGCTTATTTTTATACAAGTGCTATAGCAATTGACCCATAATTAGTATTATAATAGTATTAATACAAAAGACATGTAAGGAGAACACTTTTATGAACAAAATTGGTTTTATAGGAACTGGCGCTATGGGTTCGGCAATGATTAAAGGAATTATTAAAGCAAAAATTCTTGAACCTTCAGATATTCATGTATTTGATACAGATAAACAAAAATTACAGATGTTTTGTAAAGAAACGGGTGTAACAGCTGAGGCTGATTCAGTGCAGTTGACAAAGAAAAGTGATTTTATAGTATTAGCAGTTAAGCCAAATGTGGTAAAGACTGTTTTATCTGATATAAAGGAAGTATTTTCTGAAGATAAGGTTCTTATTAGTATTGCCGCAGGAATTCCACTAAAGACATATAAGGCGGCATTGGGTGATAATAAAAAAGTTATTAGGGCGCTGCCCAATACCCCAGCTATTATAGGTGAGGGAATGACACTTATAAGTTTTGATGAAACTGTCAACAATGATGATATTAATGATGCTATTAGTATACTAGGAGCTCTTGGTAAGGTTGAATGTATGGAGGAGAGGCTTATGAGCGAAGTGGTTGCACTTACTTCAAGCAGTCCTGCATATATTTTTATGTTGATTGAGGCAATGGCTGATGCAGCTGTGCTTTCTGGTATACCAAGGCAAACAGCATATAGACTTGCATCACAAGCAGTTGCAGGCAGTGCAAAAATGGTTGCTGAAACAGGAAAACACCCTGGAGAATTAAAAGATCAGGTGTGTTCGCCAGCAGGAACAACTATTGAGGCAGTTGCTGCATTAGAAAAGAATGGCTTTAGAAATTCTATTATACAAGCCATGAATGAATGTACAAAGAAAGCTCAGGAGCTTGGAAAGATTTACGGTTAATATATTTTAGTAAAAATAAGTTAATATACATAGCATGGAGGCGTATGAAGCAGATAGAAATATATACTGATGGAGCGTGTTCTGGAAACCCAGGTCCAGGCGGATGGGGAGCTGTACTAATGTATGGCGAACATAAAGTTGAAATGTCTGGTTTTGAGAAAGAAACAACAAATAACAAAATGGAATTGACAGCAGCACTTGAAGCCTTAAAAAAACTCAAGGAACCTTGTAGCGTAAATTTATACAGTGACAGTGCTTATCTAATAAATGCTTTTCAACAAGGTTGGCTTGATAAATGGATTAAAAATGGGTGGAAAAGAAATAAAAATGAAGAAGTAAAAAATGTAGAGCTTTGGAAAGAGCTGGTCAGGCTTTCTAATTATCATAGAATTAATTGGATAAAAGTAAAAGGACATGCAGACAATGAATATAACAATCTATGTGACAAGCTTGCCACTACTGAGATTAAGTTAAATGGAAACCATTAGAATTATTAAACAGATTTTGTATATAAAATAGTCTCACAAACCTACAATTTTGAAATGCGAAAGTTGAATTATTAGCAGTTAGCTTAGATTGGTTCAAGGAGGCTTAACTTAGCAGATGCTGGAAGGGTAAATTCCAGCAATTTTAGAAGAACAAAAATGGAGGAGAATTTGATGGAGTACACCGAAAAGACGTTAAAAACTGAAGAGATATATAATGGTAACATAATTAAGGTACAAAACCTAACTGTTAGTCTGCCAAATGGAAAAGAAGCCACTAGAGATATTGTTTTACACCCAGGAGCTTCTGTTGTGATTCCTATTAATGAAAAAGGTGAGCTATACATGGTGAAGCAGTTTAGAAAGCCGCTTGATATTACTACTTTAGAGTTACCTGCTGGAAAGCTCGATTCTGCAAAAGAGGACCCAAAGGTTTGTGCAGAAAGAGAATTAATGGAAGAGACAGGACTAAGAGCAGGAAAAATTGAGCATTTAATTAGTATTCATACAACTCCTGGTTTTTGCAATGAAGTTATTCATATGTATACAGCAACTGATTTGACACAAGGAGAAGCCTGTGCAGATGAAGATGAATTTTTAGATGTTGAGAAGGTTCATGTCAGCGAGTTGGTTGATATGATAATGAGTCACAAAATTACAGACGCAAAAACAATAATAGGGATTTTAATGGCAGAGAGATTGATTAATGGAAAATAAACCATTTTCATCTTTGAAAGTTGAGTATGAAAGTTCATTTATGTACTATATTATGTAATATAGCCAATGTAACCAGCATATATTTTATTAGCATACTAATATAATTTAATACTAAATGGCATAAAAATATTAGTTTTATTTTTATCATTTTAGGCAGTGCAAAAGCGTTAGTATTGAACATCTTGTGGAGATATGTCGCAAATTGCGATTGTATAAACGGTTAATAGCCGTTTAATTGCAAATTAGTATGCAATAAATGTTGGAGGATTCAGTGTGATTCAAAAAATTGGCAGGGTAATTCTAGTTAACATAAAAGAAAACAAATATACTTTTTTAGGTTTGTTTTTATTTTACATACTTGGTATCATATTGGGGTCATTTGCTGTTAACGATTTGGATTTACAGCAAAAAGATGATATGACTAAATATTTAAATGGATTTTTAAAGCTCCTAGATAGTAATGAAATTAACAGAATGTCACTATTCAAAATGTCTCTGATAGATAATTTTAAAATTATAGCGGTGTTTTGGGTTCTAGGATTTACCGTTATAGGTATTCCTATATATTATATAATAATAGGCATGAAAGGATTTACCACCGGTTTCAGTTCAGGAGTCATTATGGGGGTATTAGGGACAAAAGGAATTATGGTATCAACTATTTGCTTTTTACCAAAAGAGATTATCATTATTCCTTGCATAATTGCACTTGGTGTTAATGGTATAAAATTATCAAAAGCTATTTTTAGAGCATGGATAAAAAAGACGAACAAAGATGAAAATATAATAGCACAAAAGATAGGGCCTTATAGCTTTTTGACGATATTTTTCTCAATATTTTTATTTTTTGCAGCATTATTTGATGCCTATATTTCTTCAGGTACATTAAATATACTTAGTCGAATAGCTAGTTAACTTTTTATTTGATAAAAATAGATATAAATACAAAATAATCCTTTAAAAATAGAAATATTTGTATTAGAATATTAAGTGTAAGCAACAAATATTATGAAAACTAATGTTAAGTTGGAATTTAGAAGTTAATTTCAAATAGAAAATAAAGGAGTCGTTGTTTAATGGAAGTTCACATAGAACCATTTATTAATTTCCTTGAGAGAGATAAAAGACTGTCCCTCAATACTCTTCAATCATATAAAAGGGATATTGAACAATATGTTTTATATCTTAGTGATATTAATATTACAAGTATTGCAATTACTAATAAGACTACTGTAATTGCATATCTTTTGCATTTGCAAAAGAAGGGTAGGGCAACCTCCACAATTTCTAGAAATTTAGCTTCTATTCGGTCTTTTTATCAATTTTTATATAAAAATAAAGCTATAGACAATGACCCAACAAATGATTTAGAATCTCCAAAGGTAGAAAAAAAACTACCTCAGATACTATCGACTCAGGAGGTTGAATTACTTCTTGAACAACCTAAGTGCCTTGATTTAAAGGGTATCAGAGATAAAGCAATGTTGGAGTTGCTTTATGCTACAGGTATTAGAGTATCAGAGCTTATTTCATTAAATATTGATGATATCAATTTAGATAATAGCTTTATTAAATGCAACAAAGGCAGCCGTGAGCGTACAATTCCAATAGGGACTATATCAATTGCAGCATTACGAGAGTATTTAACAAAGTCTAGAAAGTTATTATTACAAGATGCTAATGATGATGCTCTTTTTGTAAACATAAATGGAAAAAGGCTTACAAGACAAGGTTTTTGGAAGATAATAAAGCATTATAAGAATCAGGCAAATATTAATAAAGACATTACACCACATACTTTAAGGCACTCATTTGCGGCACATTTACTGGAAAACGGCGCAGATTTAAGGTCAATACAAGAAATGCTGGGGCATTCAGACATATCTTCAACTCAAATATATGCTCAAATGGCAAAGAACAAAATTAAAGAGGTTTACAAAAAAACACATCCCAGAGCTTAATTTTGTATTTCAATGGGGACACTCAATATGGGTAGTCCCTTTTTTATTATTTGCAGCAATTTTTGTGCAAAATAAGTCTCCCATACCTACAATTTTCAACTGCGAAAGTTGAATTATTTTATATGTGACAAGATTGGATTGACGATAGAATATTTTTATATTTGGCATTTATAATGGAGGTAGCAAAATGAGAATGTATGATATTATTGAAAAGAAAAGAGATGGATTTGAACTAAGTATTGAAGAGATAGAATTTTTTATAACTGAATACTGTAATAATAGAATTCCTGATTATCAAGCATCTGCATTGCTTATGGCAATTTTTCTTAGAGGAATGAATGAAAGGGAAACGGCAGACTTGACTAATGTGATGGCCCATTCAGGTGAAATTATCGATTTGTCAGATATTCCTGGAATAAAAGTTGACAAGCATAGTACAGGTGGAGTTGGCGACAAAACAACCCTCGTTTTAGCGCCAATAGTTGCTGCTTGCGGTATACCTGTAGCCAAAATGTCAGGCAGAGGCTTGGGGCACACAGGGGGAACTATTGATAAATTAGAAGCAATACCGGGATTTAATACAAGCGTTTCCCGTGAAGACTTTATAAAAAATGTTACAGAAATAGGTATATCAATTGCTGGGCAGACCGGCAATTTGGCACCAGCAGATAAGAAGCTATACGCTCTTAGAGATGTGACTGCCACTGTTAATAATATTTCTCTAATCGCAAGCAGTATTATGAGCAAAAAACTAGCTTCAGGTGCTGACAGAATTATTTTGGACGTAAAAACAGGCAGTGGAGCTTTTATGAAGACCTTGGAGGACTCAGTTAAACTAGCACAAGAAATGGTTAAAATTGGTGAGAATACAGGCAGACATACAGCTGCGATAGTAACTGATATGGACATTCCACTTGGTTATGCAGTTGGCAATTCATTAGAAATAATTGAGGCAATTGAAACATTGCAAAACAGAGGACCCAAAGATTTGATGGAGGTATCCTTTGAATTGGCTGCCAGAATGCTTGAACTTTGTGAAATGGGAACATTTGATAAATGTATGAATATGGTTTTGGAAGCTGTTGAAAGCGGTAACGCTATTTCAAAATTTGCAGAATTAGTAGAAAGACAAGGTGGAAATAAAGATATTATCAATGACTATAGCCTTTTTCCTCAGGCTGAATATAAGTATGATTATTTATCTCAAAAATCAGGATATATTGAATCAATGAAAACAGACACAATAGGTGTTGCTTCCTTAGAGCTTGGTGCTGGCAGAGAGACAAAGGAAAGCACTATTGATTATGCAGCAGGGATTTTGTTTAAAAAGAAAACTGGAGATAGGATAGAAAAGGGCGAAGTGATCGCTACTCTTTACACAAACAAGAAAGAAAAGCTACAGCCTGCTTGTACATTGCTGGATAAAGCTATTTGCTTCTGTGAAGAAAAACCCCAATTAAAACCGTTGATATTAGCATATATTGACAACAAATCCTCCTCTAGAAATTGAAAGGCTAAAAGATGAGCATAAAATAATTTAGCATAAACAGAATATACCATTATGGTTTTGCATAAAAATTAACTAGGACTAAATCATATATTATGCACTATATAGTTAATATTGGAGGGACCATAGTGAAAAGAAATATAATAACAGTATACATTTTAATTATGGCTATAATTCTAACTGTAATGCCTATTAATGTGTTTGCTGATTTTAATGAATCAGCTGTTGAGGCATCAGCAAAATTTGATGAAGTAGCTGTTAATAAACTGGTAGCAAAAACAAATGTTCTGGATTTAAAAGCTAAATCAGCCGTACTTATGGATGCAGCATCGGGAAAGATACTAACTGAAAAAAATAGTCACGAGAAGTTAGCTATAGCTAGTGTTACGAAGGTTATGTCAATGCTTCTGATAATGGAAGCTGTAGATTCAGGAAAGCTATCTTTTGATGACAAGGTTACTGTTTCAGAATATGCTGCTGGAATGGGAGGCTCGCAGGCCTATATCGAGGCGGGAGAGGAATTCACTGTTACTGAAATGCTGAAGGCTTTGGCTATACATTCATCTAACGATGTAACTGTAGCACTGGCAGAAAAGGTAAGTGGAAGTGAAGAGGCTTTTGTGGCTGATATGAATAGAAAAGCCGAAGAACTGGGAATGAAGGATACTCATTTTTTAGATTGTACAGGTTTGGAAGATAATGGGTATAGCTCTGCAAATGACGTTGCGCTTATGTCAAGAGAGTTAATTGTCAAACATCCTAAGATTTTAGAATTTACAGGAATACGACATGATACCTTTAGAAATGGTACATTTAATCTGGATAATACAAACAAGTTGATTAGGTTTTATGCTAATACTGATGGTCTAAAGACAGGTTTTACAAATAAAGCTGGCTTTAATTTAACAGCAACAACAAAAAGAAATAACTTAAGGTTAATATCAGTAGTTTTAGGAGAGCCTGATTCAAATACAAGATTTGCTGAAGCTAGAAAGCTTATGGACTATGGTTTCGCAAACTATGAGGTTGTTAGTTTAGATAAAAAGGGTGAATTGGTAGGAAATATCTCAGTCAAAAAGGGCACAAGACTTATTGTTAGTGCTGCATATGGAAGTGATACAAGTGTTTTGGTGGCAAAAGGTGAAAAGGGTAAAATTGAAAAGGAAATAGTACTAACGCCTGAATTGACAGCACCAGTTGAAATTGATCAAAAGGTTGGCGATATTATTTACAAAATAGATGGTAATGAAGTGGGAAGATTTGATTTAGTTGCAAATGAAAATGTAAGTAAAGTATCATTCTCTAAGTTGTTTACTAGATTAGTTGTTAGATGGTTTAATTTGGGGAGAGCTTAATAGCTCTCCTTTTTGTACGTTATTTCTAACCAAACTTTCTTTTGATAATTCTCCCGCACCTACAATTTTCAGTGATAGGCTAGTGTAGCTATAATGTTGTATTTGATAGTAACATTATCCAATATGTACATTTGTGTAAGCATATTAAATTTTATACCTTAGTATAGGACATATTTTATTTCTTAATTAAGTTCAACACTTGTATTGTTAAAAATTCAGCTTTGGCAAAGCTGAGTGCGCTCTACAAAATAAGCTTTATTAAGTTATCAAAAACAAACTTAATTATAGGGTCTAGTATTATACCTAAAGCACCCGTTATTGCTAAAAGAATAAATATGAACATTCCATATTGTTCTAAAATATTGAAAATACGATATTTCCAGGTATTAAAAAGGCTTGTAATTACATGATATCCATCCAAAGCAGGAAGTGGCAGTATATTTAATGCAAATAGTAATACGTTAATATGAGCTGAAGATAAAAGCATTATGCTTATGTTTGCATACAACTGCTCATTTGATGAAAAAGCATTTGTATAAGTAAATATTTTCATAAGAAATATAAACGCTGTAGCTAGCAATAAATTAGTCAATGGGCCTGCAATTGAAACTAGGATGCTATCTCTTCTAAGATTCTTATAATTTCTTGGATTTGTCATTACAGGTTTAGCCCAACCAAAGCCTGCTATAATTATCAAAATAAAGCCTACTATATCTATATGAGCTCTTGGATCTAGTGTGATTCTCCCTTGTGAGCGGGGAGTGGGATCTCCTAGTTTATCTGCCATTAAAGCATGTGCAAATTCATGCAATACAAAGCCTAAAAGAATTCCTGGTAAGGTCATTAATATACTTATCATACCATCGGGTGAAAAAATATCTCTACCAAACATGAAATTTCCTCCTATTATTGATAATTAATTGTACGTCAAGTTTTTAGAAATGTCTACAGTATGCTATAAATAGTATTTGGTACAGAAAATATTATTTAATACAAAACTAATTATTGCCGCAGATTATTGTAAACATTAATACTATTATGATAAACTAGAGTAGTTCGTTTTATTTAGTTTAATAAAAATACGAGGGGGACAGAGTCCAAGTCTGCACATTATTTGTGTTAAGCCAATGTGTGGGCAGGATAAAAGAATGGAAAGCTCTCTTACAAATGCATGTAAATTAAAACTCGACAATTTTGAAGGTCCATTTGATTTGTTATTTCATTTGATTGAAAAAAATCAAATGGATATTTATGATATACCCATAAATGTAATTACCGATCAATATTTGGACTATTTGTATGACTTGCAAAGTCCTGATTTAGAGATTGCCAGTGAGTTTCTTGTAATGGCTTCGACACTTTTACATATAAAGTCAAAATTGCTGTTACCGGACAAAAAGGAACAAAAGGAAGAGGAAGTAGACCCTAGAGAGGAACTTGTTAGACGATTAGTAGAATACAAGCGCTACAAAGAATTTACTACTGAATTAAAGGAAATGGAAAAAATATGGGAAAAAACAGTATATCGATTACCAGAGCCTTTAGATATACCAATAATTGAAGAGGTATTGGAAATAGATCCACAAGTTCTAATAAAACAATATATTGCAATACTTGAGAGAAATAAGAAAAAAATAAATGTAGGTGCAAAGAATATAACAAAGCTTATTGAACATGAAAAGGTATCTCTTAGAAGTAAAATAAGAGAAGTGGTTAAACACTTAATAAGTAAGACTTCATTTATATTTACAGAACTTTTTTCCTTGAAAAGCAGGTCAAAGACAGAAGTTGTTACAGGCTTTATGGCCATTCTTGAGCTTGCTAAAATGAAGAAGGTAAAAATAGTTCAAAACAAGCAATTTTCGGACATACATGTTATTAGTAATGCAGGTGGAGAAAGTGATGAATATCACTTGTATAATGATATTGAAGACAATATTAAGGAGTTTTAAATTTAGTTATCTATTTATAACTCAAACTTCGCACATAAAAGTCTATTGGTGCGGTAGAATTATCAATGGTTTGTTACCGAAAGTTGAGTTAATAAATATGAATACCTACAATTTTTAGCTGGGAAATATGAAAGTATGTTTGTGAGACCACAAGCGAAAGGAAGGATAGTCAGATGGAAATTAGTACTATGGAAAGCATTATTGAGAGCCTTATTTTCTCTTATGGTGATGCTTTGCCATTAGACAAGATTTGTGAAATACTTGAATTAGACAGGAAAACAGCTCGAAACTTAATTAAAAATATGATGGACAATTATAATAAATCCAATAGAGGAATTATTATAAGAGAATTAAATGATAAATATCAAATGTGTTCTAAACCTGATTATTTTGAGTATGTATCGAAACTTTATCAAATTAGACAAAAGCAAGCCTTATCTCAAGCTGCTTATGAGGTGTTATCAATAATTGCATATAATCAGCCCCTTACGAAAGCAAAAATCGAACAAATACGTGGAGTTAATTCTGATAGTGCTGTTACAAGACTATTAGAAAGGAACCTCATTAGAGAGGCTGGAAAGCTGGATGCACCAGGCCGACCAAGACTTTATGAAACTACTGATGAATTTTTGAAGTGTTTTGGTTTCAAGTCCATAAGAGACTTGCCAATGCTTGATATTGAAGATTTGAGCCAGTTGAATCTAGAAGAACTTCTTGTTGAAGGAAATTCTAAATAGGGTTAAATAATATTGAAATGTACATGATTTAAATGTAAATAAAGTGTCAAAAATAACCAAGAGGTGATTTCTCTTTTGGTTATTTTTTTTGTGTGTTTATCGATTATTTTAATACTTATATTTATTTCTCAGTACAAGTTTACAATTGGTGTGTCATTTTCAATGGAAAACTTAGCATGTACTGTCTTTATAACTATATACTTTTTTGGAGACAAGTTAAAAAAAAAGATTGCTGTTTATCCTAGAAATAAAAAGAAGACGAAAAAAATAGATAAAAAATATCCTAAAAATAAAAAAGATTTTAAATGGATTACAAGGAGTATTTATAAAATAGCAGAAATTTTGGAAGATTTCAAAAGAAGAATTATATTAGAAGAATTAAGATTTTATTTAAAAGAAGGCACAGGCAATGCCTTCAATACAGCAATATTATATGGTGTGATTTGGAATTTGTTCGGAATATTACAAGCAATTATTCTAAATAAATTTGTTGTTAGAAATAAGGACATAAAAATAGAAACAGATTTCAGTAAAAAAGTTTGGAATTTAAACTTCAATTGCATATTTAGTATTAAAATTGTAAACATTATACTTATGTGTAAAGAAATATTAATATATTGTTTAAAAAATAGAAAAGGTGGTGAGGCTGATGTCAGACCATCCAATAGAAGGTCTAATGACTACAGCAATGCAAAGTATTAAGGAAATGGTGGATGTAAATACTATTGTTGGAGATGCTGTTCAGGCACCAGACGGAACAGTAATAATTCCTATATCTAAAGTATGCTTTGGGTTTGCAGCTGGAGGTGGTGATTATGGACAGCAATCTACTGGAAATAATTCAGATTCAGAAGGCGGAAGCAAATTACCCTTTGCAGGTGGCAGTGGAGCAGGAGTTTCCATTAATCCTGTAGCATTTATGGTATGCGGTGAAAATCATGTTAAGCTACTCCCTGTAGATATAAATACATCAGTAGACAAAGTACTAGATTTAATGCCGGGAATAATTGATAAAATTAATGGGGCATTAAATTCAAAGTTATCAAATAAGAAAGAGCATAGTAATAAAAAGAAGAATAAGGATGATGATAAGGATAAAGAGGAGGAGGATGAATAGAATAAGCTAATAGAGGTTTTGCAAAACAAGAAAACTATATACATCTACGAGTTAACTGCTTAAATAATGCTCCCGTACAGTATATATCTATGGGTTGCTCCCGTTATTGATGCTGAAATATTTGTTCTTACCTACTATTTTTAGCTCTATTTAAACCTAGCTTCTCCATTGATATATACTGCTACTGCTTACTATTTCATGCAATAAGTCATCTTATACAGAAATTGTTGTTTAGTAACAGCCCCTCAATTTTAACTTGTTATTGACTCTGGTGATAATGAATAATAAAATACATGTAAAGTATTTAGAAAAAAAGGATGACATAAAATGGAAGAAATGAGATTGCAGAAGTTTTTAGCCCACGCTGGTGTTGCCTCAAGGAGAATGGCTGAAACTTATATAAAGCAGGGAAGAGTTACCGTAAATGACAAGATAATAACTGATATGGGTGTTGTTGTAACAAGTGCAGATAGGGTTACTGTGGACGAAAAACTAGTAGAGTGTGAAGAAGAGAAAATATATATTGTGCTACACAAACCTACAGGATATGTTTCAAGTGCAAAAGATCAATTTGGAAGGCAAACAGTTTTAGACCTTGTAAGTGATATAAATAGCCGCTTGTATCCTGTTGGCAGGCTTGATTACGATACGTCGGGGCTTATATTATTAACAAATGATGGGGATTTTACATATAAATTAACTCATCCTAAGCATGAGATTAATAAGGTTTATGAAGCATTAATTACAGGTGTTCCACAAAAAAATGAAATAGAAATGTTTGAAAAGGGGCTTGAAATTGAGGACTATGTAACTTCACACGCAAAAATACATATTAAAAATGTCATAGGAAATAGAGCGCTGGTGCATATAACAATCCATGAAGGCAAAAACAGACAGGTTAGAAAAATGTGTGAAGCTATAGGCCATAATGTTCTTACCTTAAAGAGAATTTCAATAGGACCTATAGCTCTTGGTGATTTACCAGAAGGAAAATGGAGAAAGCTCACAGCTTTAGAATTAAAAAGTATATATTAATAAAAATCATAAATTCTGTTTGAACTATATACAATTAAAAATATTATAAATATGAAATAAATTACCGATAAAACTATACCAACAATGGTTAATATGCCTTGTATTTTAAAGTATTTATTCAAGGATGTAAATACTTCATTAAGAACATGGGGATTATTACTCTGTTTGTAGTTTTTTATGTTGTCAGAACCTTTATTAAGTGCTATTCCTGAAAAAATCAAAGGTACTCCTAAAGCTGCAGTTATAATACCTATGCACGAAATTGCACCCATAATAATGGTATATATGCCCATGAATTTCATCCAACCCGACAGGCTGTCAATCATTGAGTTCATAATAAAATTATTTTGTGGAATACCATTTGCGTCATAATAATATTGTTGATTCATATTATACTGTTGATGGTTTGAATTATATAACCCCTGTTCATTTATATTTCCTTCAGTATCATTGTTTTGCATGGGATTATTTGCATCATATTGATTGTCCATTTTTACACTCCTTAAAAATTGATTTATAAATATTATAAGTAGATTATAGCATTAGTAACCCTGTTATAAAAGAAAATTATTATCATTATTTGTATTACATTCTCAACTTTCCCACATAAAAGTCTATTTGTGCGGAATACTTTTTAATGGTATGTTGCTCAAAATAAGAATGGTTTAACTCCAGTTAATTCATACAATTATTTCTAAACCAACTGTTCATTGATAAGTATGAATACCCAAAAAATATTGTTTATGAATTTGCGAGATTATGTTCTGTTATATTTTTTTGTCACTTTATGAGCGGTTGAGTCTATTTAAATAGAAATCATTTATTTAAATCAGCCTTGACACTGCATAAGGACATAATATATAATAATTATTACTAGGTAATAATAACTAATAATAAAAATATAAGTAAAGAAAATAATTTTCTTAAAGAGGTGATTTGCATATGTCACAAATTGATAAAATTGAGAATTTAAAAAGCTTGAAGAGCTCTATCGCATTAGGTGGTGGACAGGATAAAATTGAAAAAAGACATATTGATGGGAAGCTTACTGCAAGAGAAAGAATAGATTTGTTATTTGATGAAAATAGTTTTGTAGAAATTGATGCTTTCATTGAGTCAAGATGTTTTGACTTTGGTATGCAAAAGAAAAAGCTTGCAGGTGATGGTGTAGTTACTGGATATGGAACAGTAGACGGAAGAAAAGTATTTGTTGCTTCCCAGGACTTTACAGTTATTGGTGGTTCACTTGGTGAGATGCATGCTAAAAAAATTACAAAAGTAATGGATATGGCATTAAAAATGGGAGCACCATTCATTTCAGTTAATGATTCAGGTGGAGCACGAATTGAAGAAGGTCTTGATGCACTTTCAGGATATGGTGATATATTCTATAGAAATACCCTTGCTTCAGGCGTTATTCCACAAATATCTGTAATTATGGGGCCTTGTGCTGGTGGAGCGGTTTATTCTCCTGCAATTACAGACTTCATATTCATGGTAGATAAAACCAGTCAAATGTTTATTACAGGACCTCAGGTAATTAAATCAGTTACAGGAGAAGATGTTACTGCTGAGACTCTTGGTGGTGCTGATGTACACACAGCAGTTAGTGGTGTTGCACATTTTAAGTGTGCTAGTGAGCAGGAATGTATTGAGGACATAAAGATTTTGCTTAGCTTTATCCCTGATAACAATGTTTCTGATACTGTGTATTATGGTGTAACTGATGATACAGACAGATTAGTTGACAGCTTAAATGGAATAATTCCTGAAGAATCAAATAAAGCATATGATATGTATGAGGTTATTAGTCATATTGTCGATGATGGCAATTTCTTTGAAATACAAAGTTATTTTGCTCAAAATATGATAATTGGTTTTGGTAGATTAAATGGTAAATCTGTAGGTATTGTTGCTAATCAACCTAAGGTTATGGCTGGCTCGCTAGATATGAATGCAGCAGATAAGGCTGCTCGTTTTGTTCGTTTCTGTGATGCCTTCAATATCCCAGTAGTTTCCTTGACTGACGTTCCAGCTTTCCTTCCTGGTGTGGCACAAGAGCATAACGGTATAATCAGACATGGCGCTAAATTGTTATATGCATTCTCTGAGGCTACTGTACCAAAGGTTAATGTAATTTTAAGAAAAGCATATGGTGGAGCATATATAGCAATGAACAGCAAAACTATAGGTGCTGATATGGTATTAGCATGGCCTTCAGCAGAGATTGCTGTTATGGGACCAGACGGCGCAGCAAATATTATATTTAAAAAGGATATTACTGCTTCTGAGAACCCTGCAGAAACAAGAAAAGAAAAGATAGCAGAATACAGAGATAAATTTTCAAATCCATATGTTGCTGCTGCAAGGGGTTATGTTGATGATGTTATTGAACCAGCAGAAACGAGAAAGAGGATAATATTAGCGCTTGAAATGCTAAATACTAAGAGAGAAAACAGACCTTCTAAAAAACACGGAAATATTCCGCTTTAATAACAAATTCAAACTTCGCACATAAAATCTAATGGTGCGGTAGAATTTAACTTCAGATGAATTAAATCGGGTTAGTAGTTTGTTAAATAATAGGTTTGTATAATTGTAAAATTAATTTATGCCGAAAGTCGGCGTAGGATGGTTATCAGCTTGAAAATTAAGTTTGAACTAACGTAGTACATTTTCAAGCTCCAAAAACCACACGTGGTTTTTGCCAGTGTAGATGTAGGCTAATCAAAAAATATGTGATGAAACTACACAAGAATAAAATTATATTTTGTGCCTAAAGTAGGCATGGGAGGGTTAGCATCAAAGAGTGTGGAGATAAATGGTAAGACATTGCGTACCTCCACGATAACAAAATTATAATTTACGCCAAAAGTTGGCGTGGGAGGTTAGTATGAGTAAATATATAATAAAAGTTAATGGAAATCCATATGAAGTTGAAGTTCAAGAAGTGGGAGGCACGGCTTCAAGGGCTGCTGCACCAGCTGCAAAAATGCCAGCTAAGTCGGCTGCTCCTCGTGCTGCAAAGGTAGCGCAAACTGCTTCAGGTAATGCAGGAGAAGTTGTTGCACCAATGCCTGGAACTGTTCTAAAACTAAAAGTAGCTAATGGAGATACAGTAAAAAAAGGTCAGGTAATTTTAATATTAGAAGCAATGAAAATGGAAAATGAGATAGTTTCAACAGCAGACGGAAAAGTTACACTAAATGTTAGTGCAGGTCAAGCTGTAGTTGCTCGTGAGGTAATGGCAACTGTTGAATAACAAGCAATGCAATTGGCAAATTAATAATGTTTATATATTGTAAACACCCTAAAACTATCTTCAATATAGAACTGTTCAGAGATATGAAATTATCTGAATTAATAACACTAAGAAGATAGAAGGTTAAAGCTACTAAAATAATTAGTAAAGGGGGATTGAGTCCATTCCTGTAGTTTACAAAAGCTAATGTAAAATTCGGGGGTATGGATATAATTATGGCAGGAGTAAGAATTACTGAAACAGTGCTTAGAGATGCTCATCAGTCACTTATTGCAACAAGGATGAGAACAGAAGAAATGCTTCCTATAGTTGAGAAGCTTGACAATATAGGATATCACTCATTAGAAGCATGGGGCGGAGCTACATTCGATGCATCCATGAGATTTTTAAATGAGGATCCCTGGGAAAGACTCAGAAAAATCAAGAAAGTAGCAAAAAAGACTAAACTTCAAATGCTGCTTAGAGGACAGAACCTTTTAGGCTACAAGCATTATGCAGATGACGTTGTAGAATATTTTGTACAAAAAGCTATTGCAAATGGTATGGATATTATGAGAATATTCGATGCCTTAAACGATCCAAGAAATATAGAAACTGCAATGAAAGCTTGTAAAAAAGAAGGCGGTCATGCTCAAGGCTGTATTTGCTATACAACAAGCCCGGTTCATAGTCTGGAGCTATTTGTAAAGGATGCAAAGAGACTTGAAAGCATGGGTGCAGATTCAATTTGCATAAAGGATATGGCAGGGCTATTAGTTCCTTATCAGGCTTACGATTTAGTTAAAGCACTAAAAGAAAATGTAAGTGTGCCAATTCAACTGCATACACACTATACTAGCGGTGTGGCTTCAATGACATATTTAAAGGCTATAGAGGCTGGAGTTGATGTAGTTGATTGTGCTATTTCTCCTATGGCACTTGGAACTTCGCAGCCGCCAACAGAGCCATTGGTTGCAACACTTAAGGATACAGCTTTTGACACAGGCTTGGATTTGGAAAAGCTAAGTGAGATTGCTGATTATTTTATACCTTTAAAGGAAAAGTACATCGAGAGCGGACTTTTGGATGTCAAGGTAATGGGTGTTGATGTAAATGCACTTATTTATCAGGTTCCGGGCGGAATGTTATCTAATCTAGTTTCACAGCTAAAGCAGTCAAATGCCTTAGATAAATATGAAGAGGTTTTAAAGGAAGTGCCTAAAGTTAGAGAGGACTTCGGTTTCCCTCCATTGGTAACGCCTTCAAGTCAGATAGTTGGAACACAAGCTGTTCTTAATGTTTTGACTGGAGAAAGATACAAGATGGTTCCTAAGGAGTCAAAGGGTGTTGTAAAAGGTGAATATGGTAAGAGTCCAGCACCTATTAGTGAAGAAATATTGAAGAAAATATTAGGTGACGAACAGCCAATAACTTGTAGACCAGCGGACTTAATTGAGCCTGAGCTTGAGAATATTAAAGAAGCAATAAAAGACTACATTGAACAGGATGAAGATGTACTCTCATATGCAATGCTTCCGCAGGTTGCTGAAAAGTTCTTTAAGCAGAGAATTGAAGACAGGAAAAAAGCTGAGACTTCTGCTGAAAATACTCAAAAAGCAAATGGAGACATCAACCCAGAGGTTGTTGCTGCAATATCTGCTGCTGTTTGTGAAATGGGCAAAAGAGACGGCAAGGATTATTATGTTGGAAATATAACACAACTCAATAATCAAAATAGATGGGGCTTGTACGGTATGCTTGATAGATTTAGGACTAAAATATAGCCCTTAATTATGAAATAAAATTCGCAATTAAATATATTATCCAGCATAATAAAATGATGCTGAACATTTTATTAAGTTGAATACACATAATCCCTTAAAAGGCTTTCAGTCAATGACGACTGAAAGCCTTTTAACTTTCACACCCCTTATGCAAATACACATAATTATGCTTGTTGCTGAAAAATTCCATAACTGCAACGTCAGAACCAACTTTTATGTGTTTA
>JAEZIB010000122.1 GCA_023416275.1 Bacillota bacterium
TACATGGTGTTTGAGTCATATTTCACCAATTCGTGTAAGTTCTTCTTTTGTCCATACACGACCAGTAGGATTTTGTGGACTGCAAAGTAAAAATAGTTTTACACGTTCTTTTACTATTTTTGCTTCAAAGTCCTCATAGTCAATCGTATATTTTCCATCTTTGTATTCTAGTTGGTTATTTATCAGTCTACGCTTATTTGCTAATATACATTCTGAAAACGGATAATAGACTGGCTGTTGTATCAGCACGGAATCTCCCATATTAGTAAAGGCTTTTATTGCTAAAGCAATAGCAAAAACAATTCCAGGCGTTTTTATAAGCCATGCTTCATTTATACTCCAGTTAAATTGTTTTAGAAACCAATTATGAAGAGGGATAAAGTATGTTTGTTTGACTTCACTATAGCCAAAAATACCATGAGATACCGCATTTTGTATATCAGAAATAATTTCTTCAGGAAGTCGGAAATCCATATCTGCAATCCAAAGTGGCAACAAATCCTCTCTCTTTTTTCGCTCTAAAGCAAAGTCATATTTTAAAGAATTTGTATTTTTTCGGTTTATAATTTCATCAAAATCATTTATCATAGCTTCCTCCAATCAAAATTATAGTTTATCCAGAGGGATGAACACAATTTTAACTATAAATAAATTATATTGCCTGAGACAAATCACTTATCAAATCATTGATATCTTCAATTCCAACTGAAAGTCTTAGAATATTATCAGTAATACCATTTTTCTCTCTTTCTTCTATTGGAACATCAGCATGTGTCTGAGTCATTGGATAAGTAATCAAGGTTTCAACCCCACCCAGGCTTTCTGCAAAACGTATTAATTTAACAGAGCTCAGTATTTTTAGGGCAATTTGAGAGTTTTCAACTTCAAAGGTTAGCATACTTCCAAAGCCTCTTGATTGCTTTTTACTGATTTCGTATTGGGGATGGTTATAAAGTCCAGGATAATAAACATTCCTTACCTTAGAATTTGTTTGCAGCCAGTTTGCAATAGAAAAAGCATTTTGCTGTTGACGTTCCATACGAATTGATAATGTTTTAATGCCCCTTAAGATTAACCAACTGTCAAAAGGAGCTAAACCAGAACCTACAGTTTTTAGTATGAATCTCAATTTATCTGATAAATCCGAACTACTTACAATTATAAATCCAGCTAAAGTATCATTATGCCCGCCAAGAAATTTTGTACCACTGTGTACAACAATATCAGCGCCAAGAGCAAGTGGATTTTGAAAGTATGGAGACAAGAAAGTATTATCTACAATAAGTAAAAGATTATACTTTTTAGCTATTGCTGCCACTTTGCTAATATCAGTCACATTCATCATCGGATTTGATGGCGTTTCAATATAAATAGCTTTAGTAGAAAGTGTTATAAAATTTTCAATATTATCATAACTGGTATTTATAAAGTCAAATTTTAGTTGGTTTTTCTTATTAATGTTGTTAAATAAGCGAATTGAACCACCATACAAATCATTACTGCATATGATATGGTCGCCAGGACTAAATAATTCCATAAGTGCACTAATAGCTGACATTCCACTAGAAAAAGCAAGTGCATCATAGCCGTCTTCCAATGAACAAACAACCTTTTCAAGCTGTTCTCTGGTTGGATTTTGCAATCGACTATAATCATAGCCTGTACTATTTCCTACACTAGGATGTGCAAAAGTAGCAGTCTGATAAATAGGGAAGCTGATGGCTCCAGATTTATCAAGGGCAGAAACATCATTATTTCCATAAAGACATTTTGTTGGTAAATGATAATTCATAAAAAAATCATGCCTAGAGGTAATAAAGTCAATTACAGTTGAAACCTTCGCATTATAGGCGAACATGTGCTTTTAAGCATTTATTTTAAGGCTTCCACGGTTTGGTTTTAGGGTTTGTAATTGATTTTTGATTTCCTCTATATTGCGCATTTAAATTTGAAAGAAGTTCGCGCTGCATGCCTCCTATATTATTTTCTTTCAAATATTGATATTACAGAGAAAGTATATACTATACTAATATAATAGGAATACTATTAATATAAATGATGAGGTCATAATAGTCAAGAAAAACTTAACAATTCCTATTGAAATAATATGATAATAACGTATAAATGCGTTAACACATTTCTTGATAAATATCAACTGGCATATATGGATAATAATAGTAATAATAGTTAAATTTTTGTTTATGGGTTTCTTAAAGGGGGTAAATATAATTCATACTACATATGGCTTCAATAATAATCGTATTGACAATTATGTTGTTATATCGTAATATTAAGATATAACGATTGTTAAAATAATCTCAAATGGTAAAACTATAGACTAATAATATTATCTGGTTTATGTTTGAGTCTAAGTTAATAGAAAAGCTTGTTTTTTTTTACGAATTGAATCCAATAATTTGAGTTTTATGATAGTTATATGTATTAGATTGTCTATATTTTATTAAAAGAGCAATAAGTAATATTTTTATATCGGAGGTGCTGTTATGAGCAAAAAGGTATTAATAGTTGGTGGAGTTGCTGGAGGAGCATCAACAGCTACAAGACTTAGGCGCTTAGATGAAACTGCTGAAATTATAATGTTTGAAAAGGATGAATATATTTCCTTTGCCAATTGCGGGTTACCTTATTATATAGGTGGAATTATACAAGAAAGGGATAAGCTTCTTTTGCAAACTCCTCAGGCAATTAAAGACAGATTTAATGTAGATGTCAGAGTTTTTAGTGAAGTTGTTAAAGTAGATCCTATCGCAAAGAGAGTAACAGTTAATTCTAAAGACAAGGGAGTATATGAGGAATCTTTTGACTACCTGGTACTATCACCAGGAGCAGCTCCTTTGAGACCTCCAATTAAGGGAATTGAGTCCAAAAAGATATTTTCTCTTAGAAATGTTCCTGATACTGATGCAATAAAGGCAGAGGTAGACAAGTACACAAAAGCTGCAGCCATCTCATTGGAGGGTAAACATCAGCTATCTGAAAATTATGATGCCAGTGCTACTGCGATAGTTATAGGCGGAGGCTTTATAGGTATTGAAACTGCTGAAAACATGGTAGAAAAAGGGCTAAATGTTATTTTGGTTGAAGCCGCTCCCCATATACTGGCACCATTTGATTCTGAGTTTGCAATGGTTGCTGAAGCCGAAATGGAGTCAATGGGAATTGAACTTCATTTGGGAGATGGAGTAAATGAGTTTATTGAAGAGGGTGACAAGATTTCAGTTAAACTTGCTTCAGGAAAGTTAATTAAAGGAGACTTTGTTGTGTCGGCAATAGGGGTAAAACCTTCAACGGATTTTTTAAAGGATTCCGGCATAGCTCTTGGACCCAAAGGACATATTGTTGTAGATGAACACATGCGAACTAATTTCAATAATATTTATGCGGCAGGAGATGCAGCTGAGATATTTGATTTTATCACAAAGGACAAAACTGCTATACCACTTGCAGGTCCTGCTAACAGGCAGGCAAGGATAATTGCTGAAAACATTTCTGGTATGGACAGAAAATATTTAGGTTCTATTGGGACATCAATTATAAAGGTGTTTGACAAGACAGCAGCAGCAACAGGTATGAACATGAGAAATGCCAAAAGAGCAGGGATTGATGCAAAGGCTGTGTATATTCATCCAAACAATCATGCAACATATTATCCTGGTGCTACCCAAATGTCAATAAAGCTGGTATATACTGAAAATGGAAAGGTTCTTGGGGCGCAAGCAGTCGGCTATGACGGAGTTGATAAGGTTATTGATGTAATTGCTACGGTGATTAAATTTGGCGGAACAGTAGACGACCTTGCAGAGCTAGAACTTGCATATGCACCACCATATTTGTCTGCAAAGTCTCCTGCTAATATGTTGGGCTTTGTAGCTCAAAATAATATAGAAGGACTTGTTGATAATGCTACTATAGATGAGTTTAATGAGCAGTTTAATCCTGAGACAATGGTATTGGTTGATGTAAGAGAGAAAATAGAGTCTGAAAACAGAAATATTAATGGAAGT
Organism: Bacillota bacterium; assembly: GCA_023416275.1. GTDB lineage: Bacteria > Bacillota > Clostridia > Acetivibrionales > DSM-1351 > Ruminiclostridium. The sequence continues at coordinate 4,026 of JAEZIB010000122.1, forward strand.
ATAAATATTTCTCTTAACAGCATCAGAAAAAGGATGAATGAAATTCCAAAGGACAAACTTGTATGGATATACTGTGCTGTTGGAGTAAGAGGTTATATAGCTGCAAGGATTCTTAATCAGAATGGTTATAAAACAAAAAATCTTGCCGGTGGATTTAATCTTATAAAATTGTCATCATATAGACTTCTGAAAAATAAAGATAAAAATAACGAAAATCATTTAAGCAAAAGTAAGGATAATAACATTATGAATAATAATGATAAAGCTGAAAGTATGAATAATACTGCTCATAATACAACGGAAAGTTTCTCTGAGAATAAAACCCTAGATGCAAGAGGCCTATCATGTCCTGGTCCGCTTATGAAGCTAAAAGCATCTATTGATGAAATGGAAGCAGGTCAAATTTTAAAAGTGCTGGCATCAGACCCCGGCTTCTATGAGGACATCAAGCAGTGGTGCAAGAGAACAAACTGTGAATTACTAGAGCTAACAAAAGACTCAGGTGTAATAATTGCCTTAGTCAGAAAGTCGAGTAACGGTACTAGTGACGGAAACAATAATATTCAGACTTCGAATTGTAGCGGGGCAAATTGCGGAACAACTGCTACTGCAAAGGATCACAAAAATATTGTTGTATTTAGCGGTGACCTTGACAAAGCCCTAGCAGCATTTATTATAGCGAACGGCGCTGCTTCAATGGGTAAGAAGGTAACAATGTTTTTCACCTTCTGGGGCTTGAATATTTTAAGAAAGCCTCAAAGGGTTTCTGTTAAAAAAGGATTTGTAGACTCTATGTTCGGAGCTATGATGCCAAGAGGTACTGGCAAGCTAAAGTTATCAAAGATGAACATGCTGGGCATGGGAACTGCAATGATGAAGAAAGTTATGAAAGATAAAAATATCTCGTCTATGGATGAATTAGTAAAGGCCGCAATAGATAGTGGAATTGAACTTATTGCTTGTCAGATGTCTATGGATGTAATGGGCATAAAGCAGGAAGAGCTTCTGGATGGAGTAAAGTTTGGCGGAGTAGGCTATATGCTTGGTGAAGCAGAGGACTCTGATGTGAATTTCTTTATCTAAATGGAATCAACTTTCCTACACAAAAAAGTTTATCTATGCAAGATTTATCAAGGGTTTGTGCCAAAATAAACACAATTCTCAATCTTAATTAAGAGTAAAATTTGTATGGTTGTTTATAGGTGTCAGGCAATGTGATTAAACGGTTATGGCAAATAATTTGTTAATAATCGTAAAATCATTTTGCAGGGCACTTATTTTTTTGTAAACACTAGGGCTTGTTCATGCAATTATTTTGAATCCAACTTTCGAATGAAAAGTCGAGCCATGCTTAAGTTTGGCCATGGCATGATGCTAAGTAAATGAACTTATTTTACGAAGATAATTTAACTTTTCATTTTGTAGTATGAACACATAAATATACAGTTTATAAGTTTATGAAAGTATGAGCTGTAATCTTTATTGTCATTGCTGAATAATAGTAACATTTATTTTATGATTATTAAAAGTAGTATATAAAGCTAGTTGACGAACCTAAATTAAAATTGTATTATATATATAATTCCTATTATACAAGTATGAAAATATGAAATAAATAAAAATACTAATACTAAACATTAAATAAGTACAACATTTGCGGACTACATCACGTCGCGGCAGCTGCGACTATTTAAAAATGTGATACCACTTTTTAAATGCAAATTAGTATAAGATACTTTATACAAACTTTTAAACAAAGGGAGAATTGATATGAAAATATCTACAAAAGGAAGATATGCTTTAAGACTAATGTTGGATATGGCATTGCATAATAATGGAGATCTAGTGAGAATTAAGGATGTTGCTGCTAGGCAGGATATTTCTGATAAATATTTAGAACAAATAATATCTGCTTTAAACAAAGCTGGATATGTAAAAAGTGTAAGAGGTCCGCAAGGAGGATATCGTTTAACAAAGGATCCTGAACAATATACTGTTGGCATGATACTTCGTATTACTGAAGGAAGTTTGGCACCAGTGGCTTGCTTAGAAGGCGACATGAATGAGTGTACAAGAAATTCTGGTTGTGCAACGCTTTTGCTTTGGAAACAACTTGATGAAGCTATTAAGGGCGTTGTTGACACAGTAACAATTGCAGACTTAGTGAAATGGCAAGAGAGCACTACTGATAATTATAACATTTAATCCAGCAATGACCATACACTTTTTCATTACTATTTGTGTCACTGGTTATTGACTACATGGAGGTTAGCAAGCTAACCTCCATGTATATTTGCAGATAATAAATTTACACTAGCTTTAATAAATATTTTATGTACTGCATCTTATAAACCCTAAGCATTCATAAATCTATTAAATATGGGAGTTTATCTTTATTTAATCTTAGTTCCAAATCTGATTTGCCCATTCTGGATGATCTATAAATGGATTCCTATTATGCTGATATATAGTATAAATAACCTCGTTTCTATTACGTTCAAAATCATCAGGAGGGTCCTGCTGGTTCCACTTTAATAGTACCGAAAGCTTACCCATAAAAGGTGAGGAACCATTATTTACACTGTTATTCAATTCCAAATCTGGTTCACCGCTATCACCTTCATAACGTACTGCCATATAAAACAACATTCTTGCTACGTCACCTTTAACGGCATCTCTAGGTTCCCATGAATCACCGTCAGTCTTGCATAAGATAGCTTCGACGTCAGCAGTTCCACCTTCATCAAAATCTTTGTTTCCTCTTGTGCTATTCACAGAGACATCTGTTGGCCTCAAGTGGTGGAGATCTGTACCTAGTCCCATAGATGTTCCAAAATCACCATGGGACTTTGCCCATACATGTTCCCTGTTCCAGTCATTTACATATGAACCATTTAAAGTTTTGCTCTGTGAACGTCCGGTGTACAATAAAATAACATTATTACTATTCTTAGGATCTTGGTCTGTTATTTTTAATGCTTCCCAAACGGCACTATAAGATATTTCGGTATGGTCATCAATTATTTGGTGAAGTGCTGTTTTTAAAGTTGCGCCTGTTTTTCCTTTGGCAGTGCTGTAATAAGCATCTATTGATGGAGAGGTAGTGCCGCTATTAGGAGTATCTGGAGTTGTGGAACCTGTTGCAGTTTCAAGTTTAGAAATATTTTTTGCGCCAGCATGAGAAAAGTATGCAGTTAGAGTTCCTGTAACTTTTATCTGCTTTCCAAATAGACTGGGGTTTGTTTTAAGACCGAAAGAGCTTCGATAATTTGATGGAATTTGAATATACAACATTTTTGTAATATCCCTTTGTCCAGCAGTGTCTGCTATGGCTATAGCGTAATCATTTGGATAATTACTGGTTATTACAGTTGAAGTTGCTGTAGGCTGTCCTACAATATAGCCCATAACAGTTTTAGAACTACCGGTTTGATTTGCCATTGCTTGTGCTATAGTATAGGGAGAATTCCAAGAACCATCATTTTGAGCACAGGAAATAGGGGATGCCAAATTAGTTAATACAAAGAAGAGCAAAAGGGTCAATAACAAACCAACCTGCCTGTTTCTTGTTCTGTTCATAATAAAAAATACCTCCATTTATTTATTGGATACATATTCTAAGTATGATAATATGTACTATTATATAATAAAATTGAATTGTTTAAAATATATTAAATAAATGTTAATAATTGTTATTTATTTTTTTTAGTTTCATAGAAATATTGGTTTACAAACTTTGAGAATAAATATTACATTAAATGTATAATATGTCGCTAATTTTCAATTAATATGATATAATTATCAATATGAAAAAGCATTTAGGGAGAATACCTATGAATACTAAACTGACCATATATGACAAGTGGAGAAAAATGCTGATTAAGCACTGCATAATTATAGCATGTATTGTATTTTTATCAGAAATTATAATATCTATATTTTATTATAGAGCTGGTTTGTTTTTTATACCTCTACCGTTAGTTATATTTTGGTATTTAATTCTTCCGAGTATTATAAACTTGTCAGCCATAGTAATAGGACGATATATTATTTTCTCTACAAAATACAAAGAAAACACAAAAAATTATGCTGTAATTTTAGTATTATGTATGCTATGTGCGTGTGTGCAATGTGTACATTATATATTTCCTGCTGTTATGTGTGCGTTTTGTGTGCCTATTTTTTCAACAATACTTTTTCAAAATGAGACAATGGCTAGACTTGTGCATATACTTAGCTATTTTTTTATTATATTATCTGGAATAATTGCATACTTAGGGGCAAGGAGAGAAGATCCACATTTGATTTTTGATTGCATGGTTGCTGCTATTGTAGTAGCTTGTTCTTATATTGTAAGTATTATTTTAATTCAATATGAGAAACAAAGAGCAGAGTATGTTAAGAGTTGTTATACAAAACAAATGGAATTAAGTGAACAATTAAAGCATGATTTGCTTACCGGTTTATACAATTACAATGCATTTCTTGAAATATTAAAATTAAAACGAAACAGTTCTAGTAGTCATTTACAATTAGTAGTAATAGATTTGGATAACTTTAAATATATTAACGATACGTATGGACATATACAAGGAAATGAAGTGCTGATTTATATTTCATACTTATTAAAAAAATATACTTCAAATATAGGTTATCCTGCAAGATATGGCGGAGAAGAGTTTGTTGTATTATTTCCAGATATATCAATTGACGAAGCATATAACATAATAGAAAAAGTCAGAAAGGAATTTTCAGAACATTATTTCGAGTTTTCACAGGGTAGGAAGTTTACATTTAGCTCCGGATTGGCTGAGAATGACGGAGATGTAACCTCACCGCAGGAATTATTTGATAATGCAGACAGGGCTATGTATTTAGCAAAAAGGTCTGGAAAGAACAAAACAATTATTGCTCAAAAGCAATATAATATGTCAATAAATAAGGCTCTTTAAATACATTAACTCAACTTTTCTAACGGGAAATCGTAGGTGTAATCCTTATCAATGGAAAGGTAGGTTACAATTCAAATATAGTTTTAACCATCCAGTAAAAATTCATACTTTTGATTTCTGTTGTTTTCCACTGTGTTAAAAAATGATATAATGATGACTGTAAATTTTACAGCATCAATTTTTGTGTGTAATTTAAGAAAAAATCTTATGGTGTTTTTATGCTAAAAACTATTATTAATCTATTTAAGTACTATAAAAGTTTAGACATTTAACAAGAGGAGATACTTTTGGGTAAGAAATTATTTATAACTGAAAAACCATCCGTAGCAGCAAGCTTTGCGAACATTTTAGGACTTGATATCTCTAAAGGCGACAGAGCCAGAGGCTTTGCAGAAAATAACGAAGTGATAGTTTCATGGTGCTTTGGACATCTTGTGACTATGGCATATCCAGATGCTTACGATACAAAATATAAGGAATGGAAAATAGAACATTTACCAATAATACCTAATGAATATAAATATGTTGTTATAGATCAAAGAGGAGTAGGGAAACAATTTGATGTAATTCAGACTCTAATGTGCAGAGAAGATGTTGAATTGATTTATTGCTGTACCGATAGTGGGCGTGAAGGTGAATATATCTTCAGACTTGTATATGCACAAAGCGGAAGCCATAAGCCTGCTAAAAGAGTATGGATTTCTTCGCAAACTGAGGAAGCCGTAAAAAAGGGCATTGATGAAGCTAAAAGTATCAGTGAATATGATTTGCTTGCAAAGGCAGCTTACAGCAGAGCAAAAGAAGACTGGCTGTTTGGTATGAACCTAAGCAGGATGTATACATGTCAATACGGCAGGACATTGTCGAATTATTTAAAAGAAAGCAAGTCCTCCGTTATACCTATCGGAAGGGTTATGACTTGTGTTCTTGGTCTTGTGGTTGACAGAGAGCTTGAAATAAGGAATTTTGTGCCTCAAAAGCATTATGGGGTTAAGGCGGGCTTTAAATCACAGGATAATGGTATCGAATATTCAGGCAAATGGCAGCCCAAGAAAAGCAAGGGCAAAAAATCCGAAGAAATAGATGAGCAGGATAAATACATAACAAAGGAAGAAGCGGAAGAATTAATTGAAAAGCTTAAGGATAAGGAAGCAGTCATAAAAAAAGTTGAAGTAAAGGTAAAGAGCGAACAGCCACCTTTGCTTTTTAATCTTGCCGAATTACAGTCTGAAGCAAACAAAAAGTTCAAGCTTCCTGTTGACAAAACATTAGAAATAGCTCAGAGCCTATACGAAAAAAAGCTTATTTCTTACCCTAGAACAGACAGCAGAGTTCTTTCTACTGATGTAGTGGGAGAAATACCTAAAATTTTAAATGGACTTTTTAAAAACGAGTCCTTTAAGGATTATGTGCTTAGAATTAAGGAACAAGGAGAACTCAAGGTAAACAAAACCACAAAGAGATACGTTGATAATAGTAAGGTTACCGACCACTATGCTATTATACCAACCTATGTTACTGCTAATCTGTCAAGCCTAGATGTAGATTCCGCAAAAATATATAACCTTGTTGTAAAGAGATTTCTTGCAGCGTTTTATCCTGTAGCTCAATATAATACGGTAAAGGTTGAAACTAATATAGAGGGTGAAATATTTGTTTCTAATGCAAAGACTTTGCTAAGTTTAGGTTGGAAGGAAGTTTATGAGGTCTCTGCAAAAAAAGATGAGGAAGAAATAACAGATTCTCCTATTCATAAGCTTGTTAAAAATGAAAAAAGTGATGTGCTTGGTTTTGATTTGGAAGAAAAAGAAACAAAGCCTCCATCAAGATACACAGACGGCTCACTGATTATTACTATGGAAAAAGCCGGAAAATTTATTGAAAACGAAGAGTTAAGAGAACAGATTAAGACCACTGGAATAGGTACTTCTGCCACTCGTTCAGGTATTATCAAGAAACTGAAGGAAATTGGACATATTAGCATACACAGCAAGACCCAGGTTGTTACGCCAACCTTGAAGGGTGAAGCTATAGTAAAGCTAGTACGTAAGTCGGCAAGGGAGCTTTTAAACCCATCTTTGACAGCAAGCTGGGAAAAAGGTCTTGCAATGATAGAAAATGGGGAAACAACAGAGCAGATTTTTATGGAAAAGCTGCATTCCTATATTATAAAGTCAATCGAAAAGGTCAAGAATACAAGTGACAATAGAAATATTCTAAATTAACGCATTGTGCTAATTATTATATTAACTTGCAGGTAAGTTTAAAGTACTGGCTTACTGGTATTTTTCCGTACAAACTTATCTTTTCAATTCCCCTTCAAAAGTACATAAAGCTTGCTGAATAATTGTAAATATACAAGATTACACCTTTGCTATATCATAAATACTAAAATTGTATTCATTCAGCAAGCTTTTTCCTTTAATTCAAGAGATTAATTCTTACACAGCTTTCCTAATAAAAAGTCTATCTATGCTCAAGTTTAGCAATAGTTTGTTACTTAGTAAACTAACTTGTTTTAAGTAATTATTAAACTTTTTGTTGATTACTGTTCATGCCTTATCACTTCGTTTTACCCTTGTTTTAAGTAATTGTTTAGCTTTTAGTTGGTTTCATAAGTTCTCCCACGCCTTAATTTTCAACAGAAAGGTGAGTCTTACACCTAGAAAAAAGAGCTATTTACCCTGTCCATTTAGCGAAATAGAATAATTACTTAATTTTGATGGAAATATAATAGAATAAATTCAGTTTAAGGAGAGGTAAAGCAAGTTGGTAAAACATCCTGCTTAAATAAATATATGACAACAATTCAAAATTTATTTTCAGAAATAAATACTCATTTATTAGAAGACGAAAAACCGTCTTTATACTTTAATGAAATATCCAAAACAACTTTATTTGAGGAATACCCTTTCACTATGCTTAATAAATTAAAAAAGACAGAGCAGTCTCCAAAGCACCATCCTGAAGGAAGCGTATGGAATCATACTATGCTGGTCATTGACGAAGCTGCAAAAGTTAAGGATATAAGTCAAGACAAACAGGTATTTATGTGGGCGGCATTACTGCATGACATTGGAAAGCCTGATACAACTATGCTTCGAAAGGGAAGAATAACATCATATGATCATGATAAGCTTGGAGCTGAGCTTTCTGTAAAGTTTTTATCAGAGGTTACTGATGATGCTGCTTTTGTAAAAAAAGTATCAACACTTGTACGTTGGCATATGCAGATACTTTTTGTTGTAAATAACTTACCCTTTGCTGATATAAAGGGAATGAAAAAAAGTAT
>JAEZIB010000191.1 GCA_023416275.1 Bacillota bacterium
ATGGTAGAACATCAGCCTTCCAAGCTGATTGCGTGGGTTCGATTCCCACTACCCGCTCCATATGTGCCAATAGCTCAGCTGGATAGAGCAACGCCCTTCTAAGGCGTAGGTCTTGGGTTCGAATCCCTATTGGCACGCCAAAAGCATTAGATAGCAAATATTTTGTTATCTAATGCTTTTTTGTTATCATAGCAATTTTGGATTGCCAACTTGTGTTGTTTCTTACTAAATCTCCATTGAACAGGATTTTTGTTCTAGTGGGGGGGGGAGTAGTTCACTATAAGTGTTCGTTGGATACCTTGTTAACGAAGAAAACTCGGCTTGCACATAAAACTGAGCGAGGGTAATTTTCTAGGTGGAGGTTAGTATTGTGTTTTGTTGATACTAATGTAATGGCTTTAGTCAGTGCTTAATAAAAAGCTATACAAGTTAAAAATTATTACTTGTAAAATGAAATGAATTTTATTGAATAGAAATCACATGCTACAAGATTACCGGTTTCAGCCTGCCTGATAGTGATATAATTTGCACCGACACTAACTAACTCTCCGAATTTATCTACTAATGTTCCTGTTCCAATTAGAAATTCTACTCTGACTTTTTGACCTATTTTTGTACGTAAGTAACCGTTTAGATATTCTGTACTTTCAAGTGTTATAGCTTGTGGCTCAGTAGTTGGTGTTATTGGTGTTAATTGGTTAAGGTCTGAAGCAGGCATTAATACTTCGGGAACGGGGTTGTTTGGATCAATACGTTCCTGTGGATAGCAGTCGGTAGTATTATAGTATGGAATAAAATAACTTTTCATAAATACTAAACTTCCTTTCTTTGTTCAATTTAAAATATGATTATGTTTTTGCATACTTCTCTGTAGGTATATAAAAGCAGTGCTGATTTACTCTAGTAAGAATTATACCTGTACCTCCAGGTGGGAAAAAAGTTGCGCATTTAGGACTAAAGGGGTTGTAGTACCAAAGAGAATTAGCAACAGCACCGAGAGTGTTGCCAGCTAAAGCCCAATCAGCAATGTCATAATGTATTTGCTGTGGATTCATATTATATATATTTTGTGGATTATAAGTATCTGCTACTACTTCTTTGCAGCACGTGAATTGATTAATTTGAAATATTGCTTTTCTCACATTTCCATGAAGCAATCTAAAAAACTCACCATATGGAACAGTGGTTCTGTTCATGACAACAGATGCCACTGCTCTCATGCCGTCATCACCTTCACCTTCTGCTTCACATTGTATCAATCTTGCAAATAATTCTCTATCTGTATATGCCATTCTCAATCACCTTTAATGTTGAAAATTGAATAAAACAAAAGTGTAATATTCCTAATAGCAGTATATTAGTTGCTAAAAAATATTGTTACATTATTATAAAATTATGTTAATCTAATTAGACAAAGAACTAGAATGCATTTATCAAGCCTTTCAGCCAATAGTGATTGATTTTATGAACCTCTCAATAATACCACGAGTAAAATGACTTGCAGCATTTTTAATAAATTTAGGGAAATTGATAGTTGCCTCTTCATCCGCTTTGTCAGATATTACTCGAAAAACAATGAAATCAACATTGTGTTCATAGCAAACCTGTGCGACAGCGGCTCCTTCCATTTCAATACACATTAAATTCTGGATTTCGGTACTCAGACTTTGTACCTTATGATTATCTGCTACAAAAATGTCACCGCTTGCAACAGTACCTACTACAACATTAGGAGTTTTTATACTGAACTCTTCCAAATCAGATTTAGAAACGTCAGCGTTCATACCTTCAGATATGTAATGAAGAGCAGATTGCTTAGCAAGTGCTACTATTTTTTCGGGAACCGTAAAGGTATCTATGCCTAGTAAGGGTATCTCAAACTTCCTAAAACCTGGTAAAGCACTTGCATCCATGTCATGCTGTACTAACTTATCAGCAATAACAATATCACCTATATTTAAGGTTTTTTCTGCTCCTCCGGCTACTCCGGTAAAAAGGACTAAATCAACTTTAAAAATCTCAATTAGTGTAGTTACAGTTGAGGCGGCTGCAACTTTTCCGCATCGTGAAAAAACTAAAACCACATCCTTGCCAAATAGCTCACCAATATAGAATTCTCTCATTCCAATTGTTTTTGTTTCTGAAATTTTCATGCTTTCTGACAAGAGTTGTATTTCCTCTTGCATTGCACCAATAATACCAATTAACATTTTAACCTCCAACGCCTACTTTAGGCATATACATATATTAAAATACTCAAGGAAGATCTTAGCTCTGTAGAAGCTTAAGCCTCCTTTTTGTCATGCTGCAGACACAGTGTAGCTTTGCTTAAAATTAATTTGCTCACAGTGTTTTTTTTGGTTTTTTCTATGTAAAAAAATTGGTCCAATAGACATTATTGTCTACAGACCTATTATAATACTAAATTTCAATATGGGCTAGTAATACTATTTCGTATTTAAAAATACGGAAACTATTTTTAAATCACCGCTGAAGCGGTGCGCTGCAATAAGCAGCGATTCATTGAATTGAACAATATTTGCGGACTATCCTGTCGCCGCAGATGGGGCTATTTAAAAATGTGATACCTCATTTTATGCACTTTAGTATAATATTAATGGTGAAAATATGAATTTCATTATTATTAAGTCGTGCACACTATAGTAGATACAGAGGAGTTGTTACAATTATATAAATTTTTATCTGTTGAATTTTATTAATCTTAATGATTAGCTTTGTAATACTTCTCCGTTTGTACCGATAACAACTATACTCCAAGGAATCATTTTTCCTGATTGCTGCAGAGCAGTTTTAACTGCGTTTACAATACCACTGCAGCATGGAACTTCCATTCTCAAAATTTTAACACTATTTATATTATTATTTGAAAGTATTGCAGCAAGCTTCTGTGAGTAATCACCATCGTCAAGCTTAGGACAACCTATCAAAGTTATTCTGTCCTTCATAAAATCCTTATGAATATTTGCATAAGCATATGCGGTGCAATCTGCTGCAATTAACAGGTCACAGTTGTCAAAGTAAGGAGCATTAACTGGCACTAGCTTTATCTGACAAGGCCATTGCTGCAGCTCTGATGTGAGGGGCTGAGCTTGTGCTTGAGCTGGTGTAACGTTTTCAGCAGTTTTTTTGATGGACATTGCTCTTGAGCCAGGACAACCGCCGTGTATTGGAGGATGTGCAGTGGACTGATTTTGTTGAGAATTAGCTTTCTTTTTCAAAGTCTCCATTACAAGTTCCTCATCATATGCCTCTGCCTCACGTTCTTCAATTGTAATAGCATTTGTGGGACATTCCGGTAGGCAATCACCAAGGCCATCACAATAGCTATCCGATATTAATTTTGCTTTACCATTTTCAAGTATAAGTGCTCCCTCGTGACAAGCATTAATACAAAGTCCGCAACCATTACATTTTTCTTCATTTATATTGATTATTTTTCTTTTCATATTTGCCTCCTTGTGAGCTTAAGCTCAAATAGATATTTTTAAAATAACATCGCTGGTTTATCAACTTTAGTTTTTATCTCTATGCAGTGAAAGTTCAGTAGTAATTGTGATTTGAATAAAAATTACACTTTTTATGAATTGCTCTAGCTAATTTATTGTTTAACTTATGTGTTTATTATAATACATGAAATAATAATATTTTGTAGCTGTGGATACAAATTGTTAAGATATATAATTTATGCTAGTAAAATTCTTAACTAGTAATGAAGTTTTTTCAATGAAAAGTCTATCTGTCTTGGAGATATATCAAGGGTTTGATGCCAGAATAAATGTATGAATTAGTAATGATTCATCTCTGCGTTGTAGATACTTTACATATTTAGTAGCTATTGTTGCTAGTGTATAGAAACCGAATTTGTGATGGTATTACGACAAAAACGCGTAGGCTCGCAAACTTATTCATGTGGCTAGTTTTAATCCAACTTTCTATAGATGTGTTTGAATAGCTACAAGTTCTGGCTGGTATAGTTAGTTTAATGATAATTAACTCAACTTTCCCACACATAAAAGCTATCTGTGTTCAAACTTATCAATGGTTTGTTGCCTAAATAGTTGCCCATATTAGTAATGGTTCGGCTCAGTATATTAGCCACCACACACATTCACCATCCATAGTTCATAGAACGCTAAAACCGACATAGTGTTGGTTTTTCGGCAAATATGTTTTGACTCAACTACTAATTCATGCAATTATTTCTAACCCAACTCTCCATTTATAAGTTGAACACCTATAATTAAACTGTGAAAGTTGAGCAATTAAGATGTAGATGCAAATATTGACAATTCAATATGAAAATGATATCATAAATATATCATATGTATATAAAATTTATTTTGGAGGGATTATCTATGAAGGAAATAGCAAGAAAAACTCAATCTGGTGGATTAATACTGCTAATCTCATTTGTAGTTTTATTAATAAGCGTTGGCGTGTTTGTATTAGGTATATTCTATGAGAGTGTACTATTGTCAGTAATAGGCAGTTTAATGTTTGTTATTTATATATTTATATTACCTGGCTTTTTTACTATTCAACCCAATGAAGCAATGGTATTAATTCTGTTTGGAAAATATATAGGTACAGTGAAAGAAGCAGGGTGGCATTGGTCAAATCCTTTTTACACAAAGAAGAAGATATCTCTCAGATCCAGAAATGTTAATGGCGAAAAGTTAAAAGTTAATGATGAAATGGGTAATCCGATAGAAATAGCAGCTGTAACTGTATGGAGAGTTGAAAATACTGCTGAGGCTTGCTTTGATGTAGATAACTATATTGATTACGTTAATGTACAGAGTGAATCGGCTTTAAGGCACTTAGCAGGCATGTATCCATATGATGTTGATGAAGATAATACTCAGACTTTATCATTAAGAGGCAGTTCTGACGAAGTGTCAGAAGCTTTAAAGAATGAATTGCAGCAGAGACTAGGCAAAGCAGGGGTTGTGGTTGAAGAAGCAAGAATTTCACATTTGGCTTATGCACCTGAAATTGCAGCGGCAATGCTTCAAAGACAACAGGCGGCAGCGATAATAGCAGCTAGACAAAAGATTGTTGAAGGTGCAGTTGGTATGGTACAAATGGCATTAAACAAACTAAACGAAGAATCAATTGTAGAACTTGATGAAGAAAGAAAAGCTGCTATGGTTAGCAATTTGCTGGTTGTGCTATGTGGAGAAAGAAGCACTCAACCTATAATTAATACTGGAACTTTACACAATTAGGTGGGTGTTATCAGTTCGAAAATAGAATTTGTGTAAACAATGTACGTTTTCAAGCCCCAAAAACAAGATGTGGCTTTGACAATGTTATAGGATTCTACAAACATGGTGCGTTTTCAAACTTGTATTGTGTACCATCAACGAGTGCGAAAATAAATGTTTTGTGTCTAATAGGCGTGGAGGTTATCAGCTCGAAAATAAAGATTGTGCTAACATAGTGATTTTTCGAGCTTGTATTGCGTACCTCCACGAGAGTTAAAGTATATGTTATGTCTAGGTTGGCGTGGAGGTTAGCATGTGAAGTTATAAGGTACTAATACGTGTATTGCGTACCTCCACGAGAGTTAAAGTATATGTTATGTCTAGGTTGGCGTGGAGGTTAGTATGTCAGAAAAAAAGTCGATATTGCTTAGGTTGAGTCCAAGAATGTGGGAGGAAATCTCAAAATGGGCTGATGACGAATTCCGTTCGGTGAATGGTCAGATTGAGTATATACTAAGCGAAGCACTAAGAAAAAGAAATTCTGCTCATTCTAAATCAACAGAGATGGATAGAAGAAAGAATGATGAAATGGAAACTTGATATCACTATTAAGTAGCATTAATTACCAACGCCTTTTGCAAAGTTTTGATGCTTATAAGAAAAGGTACACATCAATAGCTGTAACAATTGATGTGTACCTTTTATATAAGAACTTAATAACTATTTTAGCTTATATTTCTTTAAGTTTATATTTAACTGATTAACTAATTGATCTAAGCTTTGAGCTGAAGATTTCATTTCATCAAGAATCTTTAGCTGATTTTCAGTGGTAGCTGCAACCTCTTCGCTTGATGCAGCAGTTTGCTGAGAAACAGAAGAAATATTCTCAATTGCACTAATTACATCACCTTTGTCATTTTGCATTTTAATAACTGCAGTATTAACATCACTTATCTTTTCAACTATAAAGTCAATTGCATTTGCAATATCACTAAAGGAGCTATTAGTCTTATCAACAGCTAAGTTTTGATCTTGAGAAACCTTTTTCATTATTTCCATTGATGAAATAGCTAAAGCAGATTCTTCAGCTATACTTTGCATCATATTGTTTATCTCCTCAGTTGACTTTCTACTTTCATCTGCCAATTTTCGTACCTCATCAGCAACAACTGCAAAACCCTTTCCAGCTTCACCTGCTCTTGCAGCTTCTATTGCAGCATTAAGTGCAAGTAAATTAGTTTGCTCTGCGATATTTTCAATAGATTCAACAAATAAACCAATATTTTTAGTAGCATTTGTAAGGTTTTCAACAACAGAAAATATTTTTTCTGAAGTTTCGTAGGTTTCTTTGGATTTATCTCTTAGTGTTGTAACAGCTTTAAGTCCTACGGAATTTAACTCACTGATTTTGTTAGTTTCAGCAGTAATACCATTGTAGCTTTCATATACAAAATTAATCTGCTCGGAAAGCTTGTCGACAACTTGAACTCCCAGCTGAGCTTCTTCAGCCTGTGAGGATGCACCCTTTGCAATTTCATCTATTGTCTTTGATATTTCTGTAATTGCATTAGTGGCATTTTGTGTAGTTGAAACAACACTTCTTGATGCTTGGGTAATGGAAAGAGATAGACTGAAAAAACTTTCAATAAGTGTACGTATTTCGCTAATAACAACATTAACGACAGAAGCAATTCCACCAAGAATACCGTATTTTTTTGGTTCTATAAAATTTGAGAAGTCACCTGATTTAAAACTATCAATTTCTAAAGAAAACTTTTTAATACCACTTCGGAAATTGAATCCAGTGACAATCGCTAAAATAACTGCAGATATTGTACAACAAAAAAATGTAAAAATTGCAAAAGTGATGTTTTTAAATATCACAGCTGCTATAATAGCGAATATCGTACATGAAATCAGATTCAGTATTGACAGCAAAAGAAATTTAGAACTGCCTAAAGTACTTTTTTTCATAATATTCCCTCCAGAATTATGTAAAAATTAAACGGTTAAAAAAATATATTTTTATAATATTCTACATTTATTATTAAAAACCTTTTTTTCTCTGCATAAACTTTAAAATGGTTAAGTATGGTAAATATTCTGTAAAATATGAGCAGGTGATTGTAGATAATTGTGGATTGACATATTAAATAAAATTGTATACAATTATACAAACATACAAAAAAACATGTTTTAATATTAACAATGCTAAATTTATAAATTTAATAAATTATTTATATTTTATCGGAGGGAATTGAAATGATTGAATTTAATAAAAAATCAAATACATTAGAGCAAACTCAGTACAGATATTCACTTCAGAATGTATCAGAGCCAAATCTTTATAGAGAAATTTTTAATTATGATGAAGTACCAAAATGTGCCTTTAATCATCGGAGAGTTCCAATGAATCCACCTGATGAGATTTGGATTACTGATACTACCTTTAGAGACGGTCAGCAGTCAAGAGCACCTTATACAGTAGAGCAGATTGTTAAATTATATGATTATCTGCACAGATTGGGTGGTCCAAAAGGTATCATTCGACAGACTGAGTTCTTTTTGTATAGTGACAAGGATAAAGAAGCTGTTTATAAGTGTATGGAAAGAGGCTACCAATTTCCAGAGGTAACTAGTTGGATAAGAGCCTCAAAGAGTGATTTCCAGCTTGCTAAAGAAATGGGAATGAAGGAAACCGGTTTTTTAGTCAGTTGTTCTGATTATCATATATTTAATAAGCTAAAAAAGACTAGAAAGCAAGCAATGGAAGATTACTTGAGTGTTATTAAGGAAGCTCTTGATGTTGGAATTAAACCAAGATGCCACTTTGAAGATATAACCAGGGCTGATTTTTATGGGTTTGTTGTTCCTTTTGCAACAGAGCTTAGAAAATTAATGGATGAGAGCGGAGTTCCAATTAAGTTGAGAGCCTGTGACACAATGGGTTATGGCGTTACATATCCTGGCGTAGCTCTTCCAAGAAGCGTACCTGGAATAATTTATGGTCTAAGACATCACGCAGGATTTCCAAGTGAGCTGCTGGAGTGGCACGGACATAATGACTTTTATAAAGCAGTTGACAATTCTTCAGCCGCTTGGCTGTATGGTTGTTCCTCTGTTAACTGTTCACTGCTTGGAATTGGTGAACGTACTGGAAACACTCCTCTTGAAGCTATGGTGTTTGAATATTGCTCACTTAGGGGAACAACAGATGGAATGGATACTACTGTAATAACAGAAATTGCTGATTATTATGAAGAAGAGCTAGATTATGAGATTCCTCCAAGAACACCTTTTGTCGGTAAGCATTTCAATGTTACGCAAGCAGGAATTCATGCTGATGGCATGCTGAAGGATGAAGAGATCTATAACATATTTAATACAAGTAAGCTCCTAAACAGACCTATAGGGGTTGCAATAACTCAAACTTCTGGTTTAGCAGGTATAGCTCTATGGATTAATAATAGTTTCCGTTTAACAGGAACGGAACTGATTGATAAAAAAGATCCAAGAGTTGCAAAGGTTAAGGAATGGATTGACAAAGAGTATCAGAATGGCAGAATTACCTCCATCAGCGATAAGGAGATGCTAAAGGGAATTCAGGAAATTGAGCCTAGCTTGATTCCGAGTAAAAAATAATACTATGTCTTTTTAGATAAAAATGTTATTATATAAAACGGTAGTTTATTAAAAAGAAAAATTAATAATAAACACAAGCTTTGCATATAAAGCTATGCACCCTCAAAATTCAATGCCTGGCAATAATTAAGCTGTGAATGAACAGAAATTATTCAATTGGAATAGGAATATGTTCATTAAAAGCATTTAAATTGTATTAATATTAATGATATTATTATGAACATAGCTTCATTCTTTAGTTCCAGCTATATTGAATTTTCAAGGTGAATATAAAATTATTCAAATGCAGAGTTTGAGTAATTAAAACGAAAAACAATATGGGAGGTTTAAAGATGGGCTTAAATCTGGCACAAAAAATAATTAAAGAACATTTAGTAAGTGGGGAAATGATTACAGGCAGTGAAATATCTATTAAAATAGATCAAACACTTACACAGGATTCAACAGGTACTATGGCATACCTGCAATTTGAAGCAATAGGAATGCCAAGGGTAAAAACTAAAAAATCAGTTGCATACATTGATCACAATACGTTGCAGGCTGGTTTTGAAAATGCAGATGACCACAAATACATTCAGACAGTTACTTCTAAGCATGGTATATATTTTTCAAAGCCTGGAAATGGAATATGCCATCAGGTACAGTTAGAGCGTTTCGGAGTACCGGGAATGACTTTGTTGGGTTCTGACAGCCACACTCCAACAGGTGGTGGAATAGGTATGCTTGCTATCGGAGCGGGCGGACTTGATGTTGCTGTAGCAATGGGCGGCGGTCCATACTATATTCCAATGCCAAAGGTCTGTAAGGTTGAATTAAAAGGAAAGCTAAATCCTTGGTCAACAGCAAAAGATATTATATTAGAAGTACTGAGAGTTTTGACTGTTAAGGGCGGAGTTGGTAAGGTAATTGAATATGCTGGAGAAGGCATCAAGAGTCTCACAGTTCCTGAAAGAGCAACTATTACAAATATGGGAGCTGAATTGGGCGCTACAACGTCAATATTCCCAAGTGATGAGGTTACTCTTGAGTTCTTAAAGGCTCAAGGCAGAGAACAGGATTGGATTGAGCTATTACCTGATGCTGATGCAGAATATGACGAGCATATTGTTATAGATTTGGCGACAGTTGAGCCAATGGCTGCAAAGCCACACAGTCCTGACAATGTAGAGAAGATTTCTACTATCGGAAAAATTAAGGTTGATCAGGTTGCTATAGGAAGCTGTACAAACTCATCATACATGGACATGATGAAGGTTGCGGCTATATTAAAAGGAAAGACAGTTAATCCAAATGTCAGCTTGGTTATTGCTCCGGGTTCAAAGCAGGTGTTGACTATGCTTGCACAAAACGGTGCTTTGGCTGATATGGTAGCAGCAGGCGCAAGAATACTTGAATCAGCTTGCGGACCATGTATTGGTATGGGTCAAGCTCCATGCACAGATGCAGTTTCATTAAGAACCTTTAATAGAAACTTTGAAGGAAGAAGTGGAACTACTTCTGCAAAAGTATATTTAGTTAGTCCTGAGGTTGCTGCTGCTAGTGCACTTACAGGAGTTCTGACTGATCCTAGAGAATTAGGTGAAGCTCCCAAAATTGAAATGCCAAAGGAATTCTTAATAAATGACAATTTGGTTATAGCACCAGCTCCAGAAGGAAATGATGTTGAGGTTGTAAGAGGACCAAACATTAAGCCTTTCCCACTAAACAAAGCGTTAACTGAAAAGGTTTCAGGAAAAGCTTTAATTAAGGTTGAAGACAATATAACAACTGACCATATTATGCCATCAAATGCAAAGTTACTGCCATTCAGATCAAATGTACCTCACCTTGCTGAATACTGTTTGACACCATGCGATCCAGAATTCCCAACAAGAGCAAAGGCTAATGGCGGTGGATTCATAATAGGCGGTTCAAACTATGGACAGGGTTCAAGTAGAGAGCATGCTGCATTAGCTCCGTTGCAGTTAGGTGTAAAGGGAGTTATTGCAAAGTCCTTTGCTAGAATTCATATGGCCAACTTGATTAATTCAGGTATCATTCCTATGACTTTTGAAAATGAAGCAGATTATGATTCAATTGACATGAATGATGAATTAGCTATAGAAAATGCAATAGAACAGGTTAAAAAGGCTGATACTATAGTAGTAAAGAATTTGACAAAGAATTCTCAATTTAATGTAAAGGTAACATTATCAGACAGACAGGTTCAAATGATACTTGCTGGAGGATTGTTAAACTTTACACGTGAACAGAGTAAATAATTAAAAAAGTATGCAATTAGGATAGTTATGTTAGTGACTACAATATGTACATTAAATCACACTATTTACCCCCGCAAGTAGATATTTGCTTTGCAGGTAGAATTTTAAATTACTCAACTTTCCCACATAGAAAGTATATTGGTGCTTATTTGATAAGTATCCTAAACCTACAACTTTCAACTGAGAAAGCTCGTTGAGTAAATAAATATAGTAGTGAGTACAGTATTGATATTAGAGAAATATGCTACTTACTTTCGCAAATAGCTGGAATATAGAGTTTGTGCAAATATTGTGCTTTTTCGAGCCCCAAAACCACAAGTGGTTTTTGTCGGGTGAAGAGGTTCTTCACTGAAGTCTTTACCAGAATTTCTTCAAAATACTTGGCGTGGAGGTTAGCGTAAAGAGGTGTGGATGGCGTAGTTAAAAATACTGCGTACCTCCACGATAGTTACAGTATATCTTGTGTCCTAAGTGGGCGTGGAGGTTAGTATGGCTAAGCTTGAATATGATGAAAGTCAAAACTTAATTAATTCTTTAAGGGGTAAGGTCTTTAGCCAGCTTCGCAGTCAAATATTGACAGGAGTATATAAGCCCGGAGACAGCCTTATTGAGCTGCGTTTATCAGAAGAGCTTGGAGTTAGCAGAACACCTATTAGAGAAGCTATAAGACAGCTTGAGCTGGAAGGCTTAGTTCAGGCTATACCCAATAAGGGTGCAGTGGTGAAGGGAATAACTGAACAAGATGTTGAAGATATATTTACAATCAGAATGAGGATTGAAGGACTTGCTGCAAGATGGGCTGCAGAAAAGATTACTGAAGAGGAAATTAAGGAATTAAAAGAGGCACTTGAATTTGAAGAGTTCTACACCATGAAAAATGATGTTGAGCAGCTGATGAAATTTGACTCTAAATTCCATGATATAATTTTCAGAGCATGTAAAAGTAATCCGCTAATGCATATGCTGAGTACTTTTCATAACTATATACAAAGTGCAAGAAATAATTCGTTCCATACACCGGGCAGACCTGATAAGGCCTTTGAGGAGCATAAAGCCATATTTGAAGCTATATGCAGGAAGGATGCAGATACTGCAGAACAGCTTACTATTGCTCATATAAGAAACGCTAGTAATAACTATAATGAGTTGCATCATAAAGAGTAAATTAAACACACAGTGATGTAAGTACCTTTGGCAGCTTTTATAAACGATATGTTAAGGTTACAAGGTACATATAAAACTAAATGACATAAAATTGTAAAACACAGAGTAGCCAGATAAAATGGTTCTCTGTGTTTTTATTTGTACATTTTAAGCACTTAATTAATGAAATTAGTTAATAATTTATGAAAAATATCATTCTTCATAGTATTCAAACAAGTTAAAGAATATACTTATTTATAATCCTGTTTTGCATTTTATATATATAATATGCAAAGTATAATTAGCATAATTGTTGATAGATAAGATAAATAGGATTAACTTTGAGATATATTTATGTTTAATGTATTCTGGCTTTCTAAAATTATATTTGTCAATTTGTTATTTTGTTAGAATAAATAGTATAATAGCGATAGCTAGAATTATTAATAGATGCAGTTGGATGTCAAAAAAAGAATGTTATGAGGTATAAAAATGGGCATTTACTACAATGAAAAATCAAAATCCTTTAACCTAGTATCAAAAGATACCAGTTATGTTATCGCAATTGTGGATGACGATCAATTTTTAGGCCATGTTTATTTTGGACATAAAATAGCGGATGAAGATATTAATTATCTCATGCGGTTAGAAGAGCCTCCATATGTACCTAGCAAGAATAATCGTGACAGGGCTTCATTCATGGATAGCTTTCCTATGGAGTATCCTACAAGTGGGGTGGGGGATTATAGAGAGCCTTGTTTGCAGGTTGAGACTCAAAATGGTATGACTACGTGCAGCCTTTCATATATATCACATACAATTTATAATGGAAAGCCAAAGCTGGAAGGGATGCCAGCAACCTTTGGAGATGAGCAGGACTGCTCTACACTTGAAATTACTTGTATGGATAAGCAGCTAGATTTAGAAATTGTGCTTGTATACACGGTTTTTGAACAACTAGATGTAATTACTAGAAGTGTACGTATTAGAAACTGCGGGAATGATGATATAATTCTTAGAAGAGTGCTTTCAGTCTGTGTAGACTTTGATACTCTTGATATGGATATGCTTACGCTAAATGGTTCGTGGGGAAGGGAATGTCATATATCTAGAAAAGAAATCAGCTATGGCAAACAAGTTGTTTCTTCAACTAGGGGAAAGTCAAGTCATCAACACAATCCATTTATTGCTGTGATGGAAAAATCAGCTAATGAGGATTATGGTGAGGTTTTTGGCTTTAGTTTTGTTTACTCGGGAAACTTTTTTGCACAAGCTGAGGGCTGCCAGTTTGACACTACTCGTGTTGTAATGGGTATTAATCCCTATGATTTTGCATGGAAGCTGCAGCCACAACAAATTTTTACAGCTCCTGAAGTGGTTATTGTTTACTCTGATCAGGGACTTGGCAAAATGTCTCGAACCTTCCACGACTTATATAGAAATCATCTGATACGAGGTAAATATAGAAATAAAAAACGTCCTGTTTTAATAAATAACTGGGAAGCAACATATTTTGATTTTGACACTGACAAGTTAATAGAGATTGCAAAAGAAGCAGCTAAGCTTGGAATAGAAATGCTGGTAATGGATGATGGATGGTTTGGCAATAGAAATGATGATAACAGTTCTTTAGGCGATTGGGTAGTGAATGAGAATAAAATTAAGGGTGGGCTTAAATATCTGGTTGATGAAGTAAATAAGCTTGGGCTAAAATTTGGTATTTGGTTTGAGCCGGAAATGATTTCGCCTGACTCGGATTTATACCGTGCTCATGCTGATTGGTGTATTCACATTGATGGCAGAGTAGGAGCTTTGTCTAGAAATCAGTATGTTTTAGATTTTTCAAGACAAGAAATACGGGATTATGTATATGATTGTCTTAAAAGGATTTTATCAAGTGGAAATATTGAATATGTTAAATGGGATATGAATCGCCAGTTAAGCGAAGTTGGCAATAGCATTTTAAAGCCCGAGTGCCAAAGAGAATTGTGGCACAGATATGTGTTGGGCGTTTATGAGGTTATGGAACGCTTGGTTAATGAGTTTCCGGATATTTTGTTGGAAAATTGTTCGGGGGGCGGAGGAAGATTTGACCCAGGAATGTTATACTACAGCCCGCAAATTTGGTGTTCTGATGATGCCGATGCTATTGAACGCTTAAAAATACAACATGGTACTTCGCTGGTTTATCCAGTTTCTGCAATGGGAGCTCATGTCAGTGATTGTCCTAACCATACTGTTGGAAGAATAACGCCCTTTGAGACTAGGGGATATGTTGCACTATCGGGAACCTTTGGTTATGAGCTGGATGTTACTAAAATATCTCAGCAGGACAGGGACTTGATTCCTAAACAAGTGGAGCTATACCATAAATATAATGATTTAATACGTACAGGTGATTTGTATCGTATCAGTAATGTATTTGAAAAGCAGGATTACAGCTGTGTTGAATATGTTTCAAAGGATAAAAGTGAAGCGTTAGTAATTTACGTGCAGGTACTCAACAGACCTAATTACCACAGCAGAAGAGTGTGTTTAAAGGGGTTAGAGGAAAACTGGTTTTATCGAAATGAGGAAACGGGCAGCGTGCTTTCCGGCAGTGCATTAATGCATGGAGGAGTGCTGATGACAGAAATGTTTAGTGATTTTAAGGGAAAATTGTTGCACTTTGTTCGGGTGGAGTGAAAATAAAAAATATCAATAAAAAACAACTTTGCTTTTGCAAAGTTGTTTTTTGGTGACTCATAGGGGATTCGAACCCCTGTTGCCGCCGTGAGAGGGCGGAGTCTTAGGCCACTTGACCAATGAGCCATTTGTCAACGACAAAAGCTATTATAGCATGGGTGAGAGGGGCTGTCAATAAGTAAAATATTTTTTGGTTTTGGGAAATGCTAAAAGTTATTATTTAACTACTTAAAAAAGATACTTACTCAATAGCTAATAGTAATTGCCTTCTTTTTATTTAGTAAAATAGTTTGAAATGTAGTTTATCAATGGTGTAATCGACTTTCGCTTGAAAAGTTTATTGAATTCAAATAAAATTAAATGATTTTTTATAAATTAATATTCCAAGTTTTGTGTTATAATAACTCCTGTAAAAATTTCGTTACAGGAGTTAGCTTTAGGGAATGTGGTTGTAGCTATAAAAAAGAAAGCGTACCTCTGCGAGTAGAGGTTTTCCACAGACTCTATATATTATTTGTGTGCCTCATTGGGCGTGGAGGTTATTATTCTTTTATGAAATTACCAGAAGAATTTGTGAAAAAAATGCAGGAGCTGATGGGTGAGGAATTCAACAGTTATCTTGAATCATATAGCAAACCCAGATTTTATGGCTTGCGTGTAAATACATTAAAAATATCAGTTGAGGAGTTCTTGAAAATATCGCCTTTTCATTTGAAACCTGTTCCATGGACAACAGATGGGTTTTATTATCAAGAGGGGGATAATCCAGGCAGGCATCCTTACTATTATGCAGGATTTTATTACATTCAAGAGCCAAGTGCTATGCTTCCTGGTGCAGTAATAGGTGTTAAGCCAGGGGACAAGGTTTTAGACCTCTGTGCTGCACCTGGCGGAAAAACTGTTCAGATGGCTGCTCAAATGAAGGGTCAGGGCTTGTTGGTAGCAAATGATATTAATGCTGATAGGGTTAAAGCATTGGTTAAAAATATAGA
Source organism: Bacillota bacterium (assembly GCA_023416275.1). Lineage (GTDB taxonomy): Bacteria > Bacillota > Clostridia > Acetivibrionales > DSM-1351 > Ruminiclostridium. The sequence continues at coordinate 15,952 of JAEZIB010000191.1, forward strand.
GCTATGTGGTGTTAAAAATGCAGTAGTCTTAAACGAAGTACCCGAGCGAATTGCTAAAAACTTTGAAGGGTTTTTTGATAAAATATTAGTTGATGCACCCTGCTCAGGAGAAGGCATGTTCCGAAAAGATGAAGATGCCATCAGGAGCTGGGAAAAGTATAAATGTGAGAAATGCTGCGGTATGCAGTGGGATATACTTCAGCAGGTGGACAAGATGCTGAAGCCAGGTGGAAGCATTTTATATTCTACATGTACATTTTCTCCTGAGGAAGATGAATTAATGATTGAGCGATTTATGAATGAGCATGAAGGTGAGTATGAGCTTGTTGAAATACCTAAAGTGGGTGGAATAGAAAGTGGTCGAACCCAGTGGTCAAATGGTGACTATGACTTTAGCAAGGCAGCAAGACTTTGGCCGCACAAATTAGATGGTGAGGGACATTTCGCAGCACTGCTAAAAAAGAAGGATAGAACTAGTGAGCAAGAGAACGATGGTCTATCAGATTCACTATATGAAACTAGAAAATGGGAAAAATCCGATGTTATCAATAATGTTGATGATTTAAAAAAATTTAATACAGAGCTTGCGGGTTTTATTATAAATAACACAACATTAAAATTAGAGGGAAATGTTTTTAAAAAGGGAAATAATATTTATTATCTGCCCGAAAACTGCCCTGAATTATCAGGTCTAAAGGTTGCAAAATTTGGGTGGTATTTGGGAGAGATAGGACAAAAGGGATTTGTTCCCTCTCATTCGTTTGCCATTTCATTAAACAGTAACGAAATTATGAATAAGATTGATTTTGCATCTGATTCTAGAGAGGTAAATAGCTATCTGAAGGGTGAAACACTTATTGTTTCCGGAGAAAAAGGATATACAGGTGTTTGTGTAGAAGGTTATTTATTAGGCTGGGCAAAGCAAACAGGAGACATGCTTAAAAACTTATATCCCAAAGGATGGAGAAAGATGGCGTAAATATAACTATGCCCAGCGTTGGTGAAAGTAGCATTAAGGAAATGTGAATTTACTAAACAAGGATGGAATGGACTCGTTTTCTCCTTTTTATGTTTAACCCTAGCCATGGATTTAGGAATATTAAATTATTTATTTCGTTGCAAAGGCTTGTAATAGTAATTGACTTCAGCCATCAATTTAGTAATTAAGGGAACAAATATATTTGGTATATATTTTGAAAAAACATAAAATGGATTACAAATATGTATTTATGTATGTTTAATTCGTTTAGCAAGTCCTAATTAAAAGAAATATGAACTAAGAAAATTCAAGTTTCAAAATGATAAAAGTTCTTGCTAATAATGCTACATGGTTAAATAGATAAGGGAGGTTTTAGTTTTGGCAAACAGACAAAGACTGGACAAGGTGCTTTCTAATTTTGGCTTCGGTTCAAGAAAAGAAATAAAAAGCGCTGTAAAAGCTGGTTTAGTCACGATAGATGGCATAATTGCCAAAGATAGCGCAGCATACGTCGATCCCGATGAAAATTTAATAGAAATGAATGGAGAAAGGCTTTTTTACCGCAAATATATTTATTTAATGATGAACAAGCCAAAGGGTGTGATATCAGCAACTACAGATACAAAGCAAAGAACAGTATTTGATATATTGCCTGAGGAATATAAGTGTTTCGATTTGTTTCCAGCAGGAAGACTGGATATTGATACTGAAGGGCTTGTGTTAATGACAAATGACGGACAACTGGCACATGAAATTTTGTCACCAAAAAAGCATGTTACAAAGCAGTATTATGCACATGTATCAGGTATAGTTAATGATAGTGACATAGAAGCTTTTAAAAAGGGTGTAACCTTAGATGATGGATATAAAACTCTTCCAGCACAGCTTTCGATACTTAAATCTGATGAGATATCAGAGATTAAGCTTTCTATCGTAGAAGGTAAATTTCATCAGGTTAAAAGAATGTTCGAAGCCGTTGATAAAAAGGTTATTTACTTAAAAAGACTCAGCATGGGAAGGTTAGAACTTGATGAAACACTTGGTCTTGGAGAATGTAAAGAGCTTTGTGAGGAGGACATAGCGCTGCTTAAAGCTTCGGTACAAAAGAATTAAAAAGATATTGAGCTAGGCCGAAAGGCTTCAGTGAAAAAATTAATAAATTGCATGCAGGCAAAAATAGAGTGAATTGGGTTAAAAGTTGGTTTTTATTGCCCATAGATATTATTTTTTTTTGACTTGCAGCGGAAATGAGAATAAAATGAATAAACAGAGTATACAAAAATTGGAACTATTTTTATTAGGATTAGAGCAGAGAATAACTGATAATTCTAATTTTTTTAAGAAAATAACACTTAAATTAAAGTCAGGAACTAAGATTTATGAAGGAACAATTACATTACAGGATAACAAGCTTTTATTTCAGTATAATGGACGAAATGATAAAATAGAGATTTCTTGGTTAGGTGCTAGATTATCTAAGGTTGCTCAGGAGTACGAAGCAATTAATTTGGTTTATGAAGAAAGGGGCAGCACAATTTTCATAGATGCAGATAATAAAAATGTTAAAATGAAAACTAAAGATACAGAAATAGCAGAAACCTGTAATGAGCACAATGAAACCTCTCAAATCTCAAACAGAGATTATTATATAAAAGTGGGTGCAGCAAATGACCTTCTAAAAGCTATAGGAATACTAAGTGAGAACGGCAAAATTAAAAATGATATGATTAGAAAATATAATCAAATAGACCATTACATTGAGCTTGTAGATGACACACTAAAGTCTCTGTGTTCAAAATATGAGAGTATAAATGTGGTTGATTGCGGTTGTGGTAAATCATATTTATCCTTTGTTTTGAATTATTATATAAAAGAAGTTTTAAAAAAGAATTGCCATTTTATTGGTTTGGATATTTCAAAGACAGTAATTGATGCTTCAAAAAGAATTGCAGAACAGCTTGACTACAGAAATATGGAGTTTAGGGTTACAGATATCAGAAACTACACTGCAAATAAGGATATTCATCTAGCGATAAGCCTTCATGCTTGTGATACAGCAACGGATGAAGCTATTGCACTAGCAGTAAAAAATAATGCCAAAGCCATAGTAATGGTTCCTTGCTGTCAAAAGGAATTATTAAATCAATACTCCTTTGATATGCTGAAAAATATTACAAAATATGGTGTGTTAAGAGCCAGGCTAGCTGATGTATTAACTGATGGGATTAGGTTAATACTATTAGAAGCAGTAGGTTATAAGACTTCTATCGTTGAATATGTATCACCACTTGAAACGCCAAAAAATCTGATGATTAGAGCTGAGAAAATAGGTGATTCAAATAAAAATGCTATTGAAGAATATAAAAAATTAAAGAAAGAGTTAGGAATACATCCAACACTGGAAAAACTTATTCTTCCTATGTGTGAAATATAAATGTAATTGGCTTTTTATAAATCAGAAAAGAGAGATATTTGGGAAATAAAAGGGAAAATTGACACATGTTGAAAAATTGTGTATAATATACAAATGAGTTTGTAATATTATTTTCAAAAGTCAATAAATTTGAAATACTGCTTTTTGGTTTTTATTAGGAAGGTAAAAAGATGGGACTTTAAGTTGTACTTTTATATTTCTAAGCCAAAAGTGTGGTAATTTGGTTAATTGGCTTGGAAGCGAATCATTAAAACATATTTTACTTAGGGAGTGAGACAATGACAAAAAAATCATATGATGAAAATGGTGTGCTATTATCAAAAAAGACATTGTACAGTGGTGACATTATAACAGTTAGCTATACAGGTTTGCTGGTACAATCAGGCGCTAAGAGTGTTTTCTTGCATGTTGGTTTTGGCGATAAATGGGAGAATCCCTCTTTGATACCAATGAATTGTGAAAATGGTGTTTTTACCGCAGATTTTGAGATTATGGAATGTAAGGAATTTGGTATTTGTTTTAAGGATACAGCAGAAAACTGGGATAACAACTCTGGTGAAAACTATGTGTTCAGCGTTTCAAAAAAACCTTTAAAAAAAGAAACTGCTAAAAAAAAGGAAAGTAGTACTACTGAAAAGACAACAAAGGCAAAAACAAAAGCAAAAGTTAAAGCAAAGTCAATATAATATTTAATAATATCAGAAATATTCAAAAAATGCTGTCTTGAAAACATATAGACTAAAAATATGTACTTGTTTTTTTAAAAATGGTACAATGTTATTTAGTTGATTAATGTTAATTGACAGCCTTTTTTTCTGAATAAATCTAAAAATTTTATTGTAATCAACTTTCACAAAAAACTATCAGTGCGGAAGAATTATCAATGGTTTGTTGCCAAAACAATTATAAGAAGTTGGCAATTGCATGAACTGGCAATTGTTTATTCTCAATGTATTAGGCGCCTTCCATATTCACTATCCATGGTTTATAGTGTACTAAAACCGGCATCGTGTCGGATATTTTCAGCTACGAAAGTTGAGTATAGTAATAATAATTTATTCTATATTAATTATTAATTGTGTATCATTTTAGCTGAAATAAATATACCTTAAAGGAGGCCTTGTGGTTCATGCCGTTAATTTTACGGTTATTTAAATGAAAGCATGAACATAATAATGAACAAATTGATAAAAAAAATAAATATAATTCAAAGATATAAAAAATTAAAAACAGGAAAAGAAAAGAAGCAATTTATTCTAATGTGGATAACCATTTTTACATGTCTGTTTACCATTATATTTGTGGGTTGTTGCATGTTTTATAGTATAAATAAAAATAAAGCCTCTCAAATTCAACTAAATCATTATAATAAACTGGATCATGAGAAAATAAATCAAAGTTTCAATTCATATATACATAACATCATTGATAATGAGACAGCAAATGAAAAACAAAATTCCAGTGAAAATAAAAAGAATGTACCCTCAGAAACAAATAAGGTTAAAATTGATAAGCTTGACAACATAACAGAGGCGAATTCAAAAATAAGAAAAACAATAAATATGGGGGTAAAAACCACGCATGCTGCCATTACTTTTGATGATGGTTATAACAAAAAGTATGTAGAGAAGGTATTGGATATTTTAAAGGAGCATGATGTTAAATCTACTTTTTTTATTATTGGGAAAGTACTTGATGATTATCCTGAAGTTTGGAAAAGAGCAATTAAAGAAGGTCATCAAATCTGTAATCATACTCAGTCTCATCAAATATTAACTAATATGACAAATGAGGTTATTCAAGCAGAAATAATAGGATGGGAAGCAAGTGTCAGAAAAGTATTGGGTGAAGAATATCTTATCAGAATGAAAAAGGAATTTCCATATTTGAGGCTTCCAGGTGGTGGTGGAGCAAAGAGCGATAGAATATTGGCAATTGCTCAGAACAATGGTTACAAAGTAATAGGGTGGAATTTAGAAACCTTCAGCAGCGTAATTAATCCCTTAAAAAACAAAAAAACTATAAGCGAAATATCTGATAGAATTGAACGGCATGTAGTAAATAATTGTTCAGGGGGCTCAATTATATTGCTTCACTTTAATCAGTATGATATGGGCAATATAGAGCAAATTGTTAGTGGGCTTAGACACAGAGGGTTTGAACTGCAAACAATTAGTGAGATAGTCAAATAATATGTTGAAACCATAATTAATGTAGATTATAATTCTAATTGTATGCTTGGTTAGAATTACTTATTATAATTGATAGATTTTGAGAAAAATAATGTGACAAAGTATTAAATAGAAGGTTTGAAAATTTCATCTTATGGAGGTTATTTATGAAGAGTGTTATTAGAGATATATCCTTAGCAGACAAGGGCAGACAAAAAATTGAATGGGTTAGAAAAAATATGCCTATTTTAAGAGGATTAGAAGAAGAATTTAAACAGACAAAGCCATTTAACGGAGTAAGAGTGGTGGTTTCAGTGCATTTAGAAGCAAAGACTGCTTATTTGGCAAAACTATTTGCAATTGGCGGTGGAGAGGTCTCTGTAACAGGTAGCAATCCTCTTTCAACACAGGATGATGTTGCAGCAGGTTTAGTAGCTGATGGGCTGGATGTTTATGCTTGGTACAATTCTACAAAGGAAGAGTACGAGGAACACCTGAATTTAGCACTTGGATATAAACCTAACATAATTATTGATGATGGCGGAGATTTGGTTAATTTACTTCATACCACTAGAAAAGAGTTATTGCCTCACATAATGGGTGGATGTGAAGAAACAACTACAGGAGTACTGAGGTTAAAGGCTATGGAACAGGAAGGCGCTCTTAGATTTCCTATGATAGCAGTGAATAACGCTCAGTGCAAATATTTATTTGACAATAGATATGGTACAGGACAGTCTGTTTGGGATGGAATAAACAGAACTACAAATTTGATTGTAGCAGGAAAAAATGTTGTTGTAGCTGGATATGGATGGTGCGGTAAAGGTATTGCAATGAGGGCTAAAGGCTTTGGTGCAAATGTAATTGTTACAGAAATAGATTCTATAAAGGCAGCAGAAGCAATAATGGATGGCTTCAAGGTGATGAAAATGTCAGAGGCAGCTAAGGTTGGTGATATGTTTATTACAGTAACCGGTTGCAGCGATGTCATTACAGCGGAGCATTTCAAGAATATGAAGGATGGAGCTATTTGCTGTAATGCAGGACATTTTGATGTTGAGGTATCAGTTAAACAGCTTGAGGCTATTGCTGTTGAAAAGCAGGAGCAGAGACACAATATTATGGGTTACAAATTAGAAAATGGAAAATGGATAAATATATTAGCAGAAGGCAGATTGGTTAATCTGGCTGCAGGAGATGGACATCCTGCCGAGATTATGGATATGAGCTTTGCGTTACAAGCCCTTAGCGCACAATATATGCTTCGCAATTTTAGTAAGCTGGGAAACAAAGTAATTGATGTTCCAGCTGAGTTAGATGCAGCTGTTGCTGAAATTAAGTTGAAGTCATGGGGTGTAAAGATTGATAAGCTGTCAAAAGAGCAGAAAAAGTATTTGAATAGCTGGACAGTATAATTGCATATGCCTCAATACTGAACTTAAGGCTCATGGAGGAAAGAATGGCCAATTTGGATTTGTTAATAAAGAATGTTAATATAATCACGCTGGATGATTCAAACAGCGTGATTAAAAATGGTTATATAGGAATAAAAGATGGTAAAATTAGCTTAGTTACTGATAGTTTGCAAAATGATATTAATTTCAATACAGAAATAGATGGAAATGGCAAGATTGCTATGCCAGGACTTTTTAATGGACATAGTCACAGTGCTATGACTTTAATGAGAAATTATGCAGATGATATGGCTTTGGAAACTTGGCTGTTTGACAATATATTTCCCGTTGAGGCAAAGTTAACTGACGAATATGTCTATTGCGGTACTATGCTGGGCATTATTGAAATGCTCAAGTCAGGAGTAGTCGCATTTGCTGACATGTATATGTTTATGGACGAAGTTGCGCGTGCGGTTACTGAGACAGGTATAAAGGCAAATATTTGCAAGAGCCCTATTCAGTTTTTTGAGGATGGAGAGCTAAAGAGGCTGGATAAAAGCCAAGGTACTATAGATTATTATAATAAATATCATAATACCGCTGATGGCAGGATAAAGGTATTTGTTGAAATACATTCAACATACATGTTCAATGAAAGAACTTTGACAAATGCAGCAACACTTGCAAAGCAATTAAATACGGGTATTCATATACACCTTTTAGAAACTACTGCTGAGGTTGAATCCAGCAAAAGAGATTATGGTATGACATCAGTGGAAATATGCAAAAAAACTGGTGTACTTGATGTTCCAGTTTTAGCTGCTCATTGTGTTCATTTGACGGACAGTGATTTAGAGATAATGAAAGCTATGGGAGCAAGTGTATGCCATAATCCCACAAGCAATCTTAAGCTTGGAAGCGGTATTGCAAGAGTTCCTAAAATGCTTGAAATGGGAATAAACGTATGTTTGGGAACTGATGGTGCTGCCAGCAACAACAATCTTAATATGTTTGAAGAAATGAATCTTTCTGCACTGATACATAAAGGTGTTGCAATGAATCCACAGGTGATGAATGCAAAGGATGTGCTAAAAATGGGTACTTGTAATGGTGCCAAAGCACTGGGCTTTGGAGATTCGGGGTTAATCAAAGAGGGAATGAAAGGTGACATAATATTAATAGACACTGATAAACCACATTTCTATCCCAAAAATAATGATATATCGGCTATTATATATTCAGCCCAGGCATCAGACGTTGATACTGTTATTGTTGATGGAAATATAATTATGCAGAATAGGATTTTCAGAAGCATTGATGAAGAAAAAGTAATGTTTGAGGTTGATAGGCTGTCTAGAAAATTATTAGCAAAATAGAATTGAAATATTCTTGATAAAAAATATATGAAAATATTTGTACAAACCTCTGCTATGCAGGGGTTGTTTTTGTGTTGCCTCCATTCTATCAAGCTTAGCTAACCTAAATTTCACCTATATCGCAAACAACACAAACAGTAGCTATATCTATGGCATTATTTACATAAAGGAATAATTCAGAGTTTGTCTAATTATTATTATAGAGTTTTTTTACTATAGTCAATTACCGTTTTGAGCCTACATCGTCTTTATTAGGTGAATTGTGCAATAGTAATTGACTTTTTGCTTAAGCCTTAGTGTAAAGTTTTAAATAATTGTAATTGAAATGTAAAATTTCATTTTAAGTACACGCATATATATCTTTTCTATATATTTAAATTCGAAATAAAATATTTAAACCTATAGAAATTTTATAAATTATACTTGCATTAAAAAAAGGGCTTAACAAGTAATTGGCTTTATACAAAATAAAATTTGGGGGATAAATTCATGTCTGTTAGTATAAGTTTATGGTCAAATTTACAAGGAGAAATACAAAGCTTTTTATCTAGTTATTATCAAAAGGACTTTAAAAATAATGAAGAGTTTAACAGCTGGACAAGTGATTTTTGCAATCCTTTAGAGTCTATTGATATGATAAGTGCATTAATGGATAATTTTCATAAATACAAGGTTACTATGTATATACATATGGAAAACGGATATTTGCATAGAATAACAGAGGAAAACTATGAGGATGTTATAAAAGGACTTTTAGAGTTATATTATTTACCGATATAACGACTCAAGAAGATGTCTCCCACTTCTATAAGTGGTGGGTACTGCTTTGATTTTCAGGCGGTGAGAATATCTCCGCCTCGCTTATATGCCGAGTATGTAATAGAAATTTTTTTACAATAGGAAAATTTCATTTTGAATCTAGGCGTTATAACTAAGGTAATTAATTTTCGGTATAAAATCTATGGCTGCGAGAGAATATACCCATAATGCTTAGTGTACTGAAAGTCAGTGCCACAAATAGTTTCGAATATAAACTATCGTGATGATAGTAATTGACTTTATTAATAGTTGTATTCATATTTAATAATGTTATGGTATAATATCTGTTGAGAGTTTAACTCCTAATTTTATATAGTAGCACAATGTTTTTTAATCTACAGAAAGCTGCTCAGTTAGTGCATATTAATTTTGAAATAGAATCAATTTGGGATAATATTATGAGCAGGTAATACATAGTGCAGTGTGTATGAGGGACTCTTAATTATATTATTTAGTCGATTTGGGGCTAATGGAGGTTAAGGCATGGACGAACAAAACAACATTCAAGAGGAGAGCTTAACACAGGACAATAATATAAATTCTGTTGGGTCGAAGTCATTTTCTGAAGAACCTACTCTTGAAGCTGGATTTAATAATTCTAGAAATACAGATACAGAATTAAATGGAAATAGAACAAATGAAGAGGCTGCCATAAATTCTCATAATGTAGCAAATAGAGAGACTTATTATAACGGTAATAATATATTAAGCAAAGAAGCAGTCTATAATAATGTGAACAACGCTGCCAATAAACAAGCCAATTTAAATGGTAGTACTGGGAGAAGAAATGAAACTAATCCACAAGCATATAGTGCAATTGGAAATCAAGTTTATAATAATCAGATAAGCACTTTAGAAAGACAGATGCTATTAAATTACAATAATCCTCAAAATATCACTAGTTTAAGCAATTGGACAAAGGTTATGTTGACAGCTTTGGTTGTATTGATTCCAGGTATCGGACAAATTGTTGGAATAATTTTCGGTTTGGTTTTTATTGCCAATGATCGAGATGCAGATAGAAGATCTTATGGTGGGGCTTTAATTACAGTTTCAATTATAGCATTTGTAATTTCAGCTATTTTTTGGTTTATGTTTGTATTGTCTTTTGGACCGGAATTATACTATTATTAGATTAACTTTCGTAGTCTTAGCTTTTAACGGTTAGCAATTGACTCATGGAGGGTTTAATATTTTAAAAGATGAAGTAAGAAAGAATTACATTGCTATTCGAAACAGGCTTCACAAGCATGAAGTGATTGATATATCTGAGGTTATCGCTGAAAGGTTAAAGCAACTAGAGTATATTAATAGTGCCAAAAGTATTATGTGCTACGTAAGCTTTGGTAATGAAGTTCATACCCATGAATTAATAAAAATGTGGCTATCTGAGGGTAAGCAGGTAAGTGTACCCTATGTTGCTAATAATATAAAAGAAGCTAAGGGTATGTATGCTGTGAAAATAAATAGCTTTGATGAACTTGAATCGACTGGTAAATATGGAATATTAGAGCCTCCGCTGTTGGATTGTAATATTGTACCGCCTGCTTTGCTGGACGCTGTTATTGTACCTGGAAGTGCATTTGACATTAATAAAAACAGGATGGGCTTTGGTGCAGGCTATTATGATAGATTTTTAAGTAATGTATCAAATAAATGCTATAAAATAGGCATATGTTATGACTTCCAGGTTTTAGATAAAATACCTTATGAAGAATATGATGTACCGCTGGATTTGTTGGTTACAGAAAAAAGGATAATTATTTAGAAGATTTTGAATATATGTTTTATTAAAGATGCCACTAAAGATGTTATATCATTAGTGGCATTTTAAAATTAATCTGAATACATATAAACTATTTATATTTGAATATGTAACTCCATAATAAGGTTTATTTCAGTGTAAGTAGGGGCTAGCATCAACCACAAACTATAGTTTGATAACATCGGATTTTAGCTGGTAGAAATCATTTTATCTATAATATTAATTAGCTTCAGCTACCTGCAAATTTAAGAAGTATTTTACTAACTATCCAATGCATTAAGAACTGGCTATTATGATGATGGTACTTTAGCGGCATTAGAAACACATATGATGTTGCAAAATATGGAATTTACAGACCATACTCTAGATGAGAAGAAGTTAGATATTATTATTAAAAGATATGGGGAAATTAAATTCAAAAAGTCAGGTAATAAGTTGGAGGCTGGATGGGGAGATGTAATTGGTGGCTTAACGGTGCTTGCCACGGGATATGTTTCAAGTAGAAGTCCAGTTAGTATAAAAAGTGATAAAAGTAATACCAAAAGTAATATCAAAAGTAATGTCAAAAGTAATGTCAAGCAGACTACTAATGGAAAGGGTACGACTGTTAATCCTAATGAAATTAGGTTTAGTCAGAGTTCTGTGAATGGTGCTAAGGAGATAACTGAGAGTATGAAAGCAAAAGGATGGGTTGGAGACCCAATTGACGTGGTTAAGATGCCTGATGGGAAGTTTACCACTGTAGATAATACGCGTGTACTTGCAGCTAGAAAAGCAATGGGGGAAAGCCTACAGCAGCGCATTAGAATGGCATTTGAGGTAAGGGAATTAGGTGTTAAATCTATTCCTATAAATATTTTGTCTCCCTTAAAGGGGACACCTTTGGAAAATGCACAAAAGCTTGCCCCAGAGGAAGTGCTGAAGACATTTGCTATATTTCGCTTTATAATTCCTGAAGCCTCAATAAGATATGCGGGGGGAAGAGGAAGTCTTGAGAATTTTCAAAGGATTGGTTTGAAAGCTGGTATAGATGGAGTTATGGTAGGCAATTATCTGACAACCACAGGTAACGAAATTAATAAAGATTTAAAAATGATTGAAGAACTAGAGAGAGAAATATAGGCTATACCGACAAATGGTATTTTTGTAGCTGGTACATAAGTATTGATTAATAAAGAACAGGCTGGAGCAATTAAAATTAAAAATAACAGTATATTATTACCGAAGGGAGCGGTTGATACGCTGTGCCTTTGGATTTAATAGACTAATACTGCGCCACTTGGAACAGGGCTTCAATATAGTAGAGGTGTGAAGTATCAACTATTCTGTTCTGAATGTATGGTATGCAGCAAGTAAGGGAGTACACTAATAAAATTAGGAGGGGTTCGAAATGGGTAAAAATCAGACTGTAAATCTTCGCGTGATAGTGTATACTGCGCTTTTTACAGCATTAATCACTATAGGAGGGTATCTTAGCTTTCCTATTCCTTTTAGTCCTATGCCGATAGTGTTATCAGACCTATTTGTTATTCTGGCGGGGCTTTTTTTGGGTTCAGCAACTGGACTTTCTAGTGTTGTACTATGGATTTTTTTAGGAGCTATAGGACTTCCAGTATTTGCAGGCGGCAAGGCAGGGTTGGCTGTCTTTGTTGGACCTACAGCGGGTTTCTTGATAGGATATATGGCTTGTGCTTTTGCTATAGGATATATATCGACAAGGGGTAAACCATCAATACTAAAGGATTTTGTTGCTATAATTGCTGGTATTTTATTGATGTATGGTTTCGGAGTGCCTGGGCTTAAGCTGGTATTAGGTTTGACATGGGGAAAGGCATTAGCTGCAGGTCTTATTCCGTTCATACCTGGAACTGTTATTAAAATAATTGTAGCATTAGCTTTGGCAAAGGTTCTTCGTACAAAGTTCAGACAGACATTATATCCTAAAATGCCTACCAACCTGGAGGGATAAATGATTATTTTAGAAACTCGAAATTTAACCCATGTCTTTCCTGATGGTACAACTGCAATTAAAGATATAAATTTGGCAATCAATGATGGAGACTTCGTTATTATCGCAGGAACTAATGGTTCCGGTAAGACAGTTCTCGTAAGGCACTTTAATGGACTTTTGCTACCTACAAAGGGGTCTGTGTTATTAGAAGGGGTACCCATAACAAAAGACCTCACTTATGCCAGAAAACAAATAGGTTTGATTTTTCAGGATTCCGACAGTCAGATAGTAGGACAGACAGTGGCAGAAGATGTCGCCTTCGGTCCAGAAAACCTTAAGCTTCCTCCACAAGAGGTTGCCAGCAGAGTAAAAGAATCACTAGAGGCGGTTGGCTTAAGTCAACTTGCTAATCAAAGACCAAATTTGTTATCTGGAGGACAAAAACGGAAACTTGCTGTAGCAGGCGTACTTGCTATGAGACCAAGGATAATTGCCTTTGATGAACCGTTTACAGGGCTGGATTACCCTGGAGTTATTCAGGTGCTAAACCAGATTCTTTTTCTCTATAAAAGTGGTCATACAATAATTATAATAACCCATGAACTAGAAAAGGTTTTAGCCCATGCCAATAGGCTAGTTATTGTAGACAAGGGCAAAATAGTAAAAGACGGAAGTCCCGATGAAATAATCGATGAGGTAGAAGAGTATGGGATTAAAAGACCTAATAGTATGAGTATAGGAGTAGAGACAATGACATGGCTGAATTGACTATTTTTCATTATATGTATAAAGATTCTGTTCTGCATAGGATGGATGGCCGGATTAAGCTTGCTTGCATGATTCTATTCAGTGCATCAGTCAGTTTTACTTCTGACAAATTTGTACTTGCAGCCTTAACAATTATAATATTGGCTGTCCTATTTAAAGCAAAATTGCCCGTCAGAACATTGCTGAAGGAATTAAAATATTTTGCTTTTCTTATTGCAATTGTTTTTTGTGTACGGTGTTTTACTGTCCCTGGCTTGCCTATTCATAATTTTCCAATACAAGGAGTCACTCAGGAAGGTGTGAGATCTGGGTTGATATTTGGCTGGAGACTGATATTAATTATTATTATTTGCCTTATTCTTACAGGAACTACCTCTCTCGCATCATTAAGAAATGTTATTGAGTGGTACCTTCGTCCCATTCCATTTGTTCCTGCAGCTAGAGTAGCTACTATGGTTAACCTTACTTTTATCCTTATCCCTCTAATTTTTGATCAGGCTTCTGAAATATTAAACGCTCAGAAAGCCCGCTGTATTGACGGAAGAAGAAATCCTGTAAAGCGAATAATATTCATTGCTTTCCCGCTTTTAGTTCAAACGTTCAGACGTGCGGATGAGATGGTATTTGCAATGGAAGCCAGATGTTATTCGGAGGATCGGACTAGAGCTGTCTTTACAACTACCGTTAGTGATTGGTTTGCAATATCCTTTTCGATATTAGTTGTATGTGTAGCTTTATTTTTCGTACATTAAAGGTTAGTAGAGTAAATACTAATTGTGATAAGAAAATATATAAATCAGAGGTTGGGTTTTGTAGGTAGTATCACTGAAATTTAAAATGTAGTATTTGTCTGAATACAAACAAATATGTATTATATATTGGAGAGAATCTTATAAAATTATTGTTTTGGAGAAATTACGATGTACGATGTAATAATAATTGGTGCTGGACCCACTGGCAGCAGCGCGGCCAAGGAATTAGCCAGTAGTGGATATAGAGTTTTACTATTAGAAAAATTTAAAATGCCAAGGAACAAATCCTGTTCGGGTATTTTAATAAAAAAATCAATAGATTTGGTTAAGCAATATTTTGGAGAAGTGCCACCGATAAATACTCAATGCATACCTATAGATAATCGAGGAATGATTTTTACAAATGATAATGGAGAAGAATACCGTTACGAGCAAGATGGCTTAAATATCTGGAGGAACTCATTTGACTATTGGTTGGTACAAAAAGCTGTTGAAGCTGGTGCTGAATTTCGTGATGAAACTGCGGCGCTATCTTGTACTGAGCACCTGGATGGTGTAGAAGTTCAATTAAAGGGGAGGAGCGATTACACCGAATATGCAAAATATGTAATTGCTTGTGATGGTGTAGTCGGTTCAATAAAGCGTAAGCTTCTCAATGCCTGCAATAATTATATCACAACATTTCAAACCTTTAACAAAGGTTCAGTGGATTTAGACTATCATTACTTTTATGCTTATTTGCAGCCTCATCTATCGGAATATGATGCTTGGTTTAATGTAAAGGATAACTATTTGATTCTTGGAGTATCAGTAAAGGATATTACAAAAATTGAATATTATTATTCTCAGTTTCTTTCTTATATGGAAAAAGAACATAATCTAGTAATTGATAAACAAGAGCGTGAAGAAAAATGGCTGATGCCGCATATTATGCCAAATTGTCCAGTTGAGTATGGAAAAGGCAGAGTATTGTTTGCCGGGGAAACGGCTGGTTTTCTCAATCCTATGGGTGAAGGGATTTCTGCTGGATTAGAAAGCGGTTATGCCGCGTCTATAGCAATTGAACAGTTTGGTTTAAATGATTCGTATTTTAAATTAGAAGACTTACATTCAGCATATCAGTGCAATACGACTGAATTAAAAAACTATATGGTTAGGCAATGGAACTTTGTCGCAAGTATGTCAAGCACATTTAAACATATGAGGATTACAAAGGATTCTGTCGCCGATATTACTTGAATAGGAATGATTTTTACAATAGATGAATTAATTTTACTAATATTTATGGATGGCTTAAAAGCTGGTTAATCAATGTAACTTTGTTATATTTGATGTGCCAGCTTTTAGCTTTTGTGTAGTATGTAAAAAGCAATATCTAACTACATCCACATTTAATTCAATGGACAAATTTTAATATCTAATCTTTATGAATATAATTAGATAGGACTTATATATTCTCAATATTTATATTGAGCAATGAAAAGAGGCCTGACTAATGGCAAAGATTAAACCCCTCAAAATTCAAAATATTTATAAAGGAAAAATAAACATAAGAGATTTGCTTTACCAAATAATAGTCCTTAAGATTTAAAAACTCATAAATGATATTTAACCCAACTTTCTATTGATATGTCTCCCTGCAATTTAAAGCTGTGAAAGTTGAGTTGATATATTTTGAAGATTAAAAAGAATTTGTCCGATGCATGAAGCCGCTAATAGCTATTAACTATCAGTAAATAAGCGGTTACAGCAGTGGATGACAATCTTTAATATTTCGATAGGAAAGTCGACCTCAAAACTACGTATTCTGTTAATTTAACAGTTTTAATTATCGGAACAAATAAGGAGGTAGCAGTTGCTATGTTAGGGTTTAATAAACCTGATATTAATTATCATATTGGTATATATGTGAGACAGAGCAGGGACGAGAACGATGAAAATTTAGAGACAATTGAAACCCAAAAAAGACTGCTAATAGATTTTGTTGCAAAAAATAAATTAGGGACTATTTATAAAACATATGTGGATGATAATGTTTCTGGTGCAGGCTTTGAAAGACAGGCACTTGATGAGCTTAAAAAGGACGTATTAGCCTGCAATATTAATCTTATTGTTTTAAAGGATTTATCAAGATTGGGAAGAAACAATGCCAAAACACTTCTATTCCTAGACTTTTTAGAGGAATATGGAGTTCGGGTGATAACATCAGATGGAAGATATGACAGTATAAAGGATAATGAAACTGTGGGGATTGACACATGGTTTAACGAACGGCACATCAAAGGATAGACATATTCTGAAACCAGTAATATATGTGGTTTTAAATATAATGAGAAATATACTGGTTGTGAAATAGGAATTATTATTACCAATATTTTTAGTATATCATTATTTGCATTAATAGAAGAAATATTTTCAATTTAGCCTACTGAAAGATAATTTCAATACCTCGGTTGCTGGTTCTTTTGTTGCTCTGGGGAAAAGGCTTGAAATAAGGGATTTTGAAGGAAAATTATAATTTTGAGAATGTATTATTTTGATTTATTTTTAAAGGTAAAAGTCAAGATAGTGAGGAACATTCTCTTTTTATTCAGACAAGTATTTTCAATGTCTAATATAAAGTTAAACATCATTTTCACTGTTTAATTTGTAAAAGCCGCTCTCATTGCTGAGAGCGGCTTCGTGACTTTACATCTTGTCTCTAGCTTCTACTTCAACTTGAAAACCGCCATAAGCCATTTGCTTCATGTCAAAAGGCATCGACATGTCTTCATGTCCTTCCATCTGCTTACTCATTTCTTCCATTACTTTAGCATTGACCTCATCTCGATGGTCTTTGGATTTAAAGACTATAAAAGAAAACCAAACGGTATCACTGCTTGTTGCTCCAGTCATTTCAGTAAATGCACGTGCTTTCTCACCACCCATTTCCTGTGGGATTAGGTCATCGCCACGACATTCATAGTATTCAAGCGCGCCACACTTCATCCATGTATCACGGCCACTTTCTGCCATTTTCTTGTATTCCTCAGCTTTGTTTTTAGGCACTACAAGCACAAATCCATCTACATATTTTGCCATAATTTATTCACCCTCTTTTTTTCTAACTATTTTCAATAGTATTATACCAACTTATACCCAAAATAAATCGCAATCTCCCGTTATATATAATTCGAGTCCTGGATGAGGACATGATGAAAAACTATTGGGAACATGACCTTTGGCATGTAAAAGGTATTTCACAGTGCAGCGATAATAAAAGTTTGTTTCGCCGCCCTAAAATAATTGATCAACGAATATAATCCATAATAACTACAACGGCAAGCTGACCGTCAACGTTCAAATTTATAAAGAATTTGGACAAAATAGCTCAACACCCACGTTTTCGGCAATATTATCTAAGTTTTTGGACATTTATTCCTGACTAAAGACTTTTTGAAGCAGAGCACAAATAAGCAATGGACAAACAAGCTGGCAGAATATTGACTTGAAGAGGATGACTTTGCGGATTTTCTTAACCGTCCTAAATAATGAGGATAAAATATTTAGCCTATTGGAAAATCAATTATCTATTATCACTATAAATATTAAATATATCTTAAAATAATTATAAGTATACTTTAAGATATTGTTGATAAAAATAAAGATATGGAGTATAGTGTTTAAATAGAGGTGATATAAATGCCAATTATAACAAAAGAAAGCATACTTAAAGTTTTGACTGCATTTAATCCATGGTGGAAAACAGGTAGCATCCACTCGGATTTTACAAAGAAATATCGTAGATTCGCTTACTATGAAGCTATGAAGAGACTAAAGCAAATTGATTTAAGGAGAGCTGTAGTTTTGACAGGAGCTCGCCGAGTTGGAAAAACAACGGTTCAGTATCAAATGATTCAAACGCTTCTTGAGAGTGGAGTATCACCGCATAGAATAGTTTTCATTTCCATGGATCATCCTATGCTAAAACTAAGCGGATTAAATGAGATACTCGAATGTTATCATGAAAATATATATGCAAACCTGGATGCATACTATTTTTTTGATGAAATTCAATATGCTACGGATTGGGATCGGTGGTTAAAAGTAATTTATGATATGCAGCCAAGTACAACTATTGTAGCAACAGGCTCAGCTAGCCCTGCTCTGATGAAGGGCAGTTCAGAAAGTGGAGCTGGACGATGGAGTGTCATTCAGGTGCCAACGATGTCCTTTTATGAATATTGTGCTCTTATGGGCATTGAAGATTTAGGGTTAGAGACTTCAATACGTCCGACTGCATTTGCTTCTATGACTCAGCAGCAACGGACAGAGGTTATGATAAAGCTCTCTACTGTCCAGAACCATTTTATACGCTATCTTCAAATAGGAGGATTTCCAGAGCTTGCCTTGTCGCGTAATGACTTGATGGCACAGCAAGTGATGCGTGAAGATGTTGTAGACAAAGTACTGAAAAGAGACCTTCCTTCTCTTTATAACATAAGAAATGCCACAGAACTTGAACGTATATTTTTATACCTATGCAATGTGTCTTCAGAGATAGTATCTATTGATGCCATAGCAAAGGAGCTAAATGGGGTTTCAAGACCGACCGTTGAAAGCTATATACAATATCTTGAAAGTGCAAATCTGATTTATATAAGCCAGCCTGTTGAAATGACAGGACGGAAAGTACTTAAGGCAAGACCAAAAATATATATTGCTGATGCTGCTATTAGGAATGCGGTGCTGATGGATGATTCAGTATTAACAGACCCGACAGAAATGGGAAAAATGGTTGAAACAGCAGTATATAAGCATATAGCTGCATTCTATTATCAAAAAGCTACTCGGGTTGGATATTACCGGGGAGGAAAAAAGGATAAGGAAATCGATATAGTTGTAGATTATCCGAATGTAGATAAAATATTAATCGAGGTAAAATACAGGGAACAGGCTCCTATAGCAGATGATGATGCTATCTGTGAGCTTGCCGATGAGGCATCAGCAGCAATTGTTGTTACCAAGCGAGCAGACGATTATGGAGTTCATAATGCCCCTAACGGTAAGATGCTTTTGCGTATTCCTGCATTTGCGTTTTTATATTTGCTTGGTCATGCTGAAAAAAATGGATATAAAGGTTTGGATTAGCGAGTTCAATATATTGTTAATAAAATGTCTCTAATAATGAGTAAAAAACATTTAGCCTACATAACTTCTCAGCATGTAATGTGATGCTTGAACCCAGACAATACAATAGATTGCGCTAAATCTTATCAAAACTTAGTTTAGCCTTGTCCGCTCACACTAGTCAACCTTCGTTGATACAAAGATAACCATCTCAGTTTGAGGTGGTTTTTTTGATGCCGTGGGGAAAAGGCTTTAAATAAGGTGTTTTGAAAGAAATTTGCTGTTTTGAAAATGTGTTATTTCTATTGATTTGGAAGGGTATCTGTCAAGAGGGGGTAGGGGGAGCTGGAATGGGCGTAGCCCAATTTTTTATGCCATAAAAACGTGGAAAGTGCTTACCGCAAGGGAATTATGAGATTTTCAATATTTGTGACCATCTATTAATGTGAGAAAAATAAGCGTATAAAAGTATATTTATTTTCAATAGGACATACATAAATTTACAAAAATGCGCACACGGGGTGTGCAGGTGTGTGCATTTTATGTAAACTTGGTGCATCTTTTAGCAAGTTACTATGAATATTTTTTTTGAAAAATTGTAGAAAATACTTAGGATTACAAAAACAAAGAGCAAATCGGGTAGGTTAGCGTAAGAATAGAAATTTGATATGGAGGCATGGAACATGTTCCTGCACGATGATACTAAGGTGATATAAATGAAAACATCTAAGAATATATTGCCCATAGGAAAAATGAAAATAAGTTAAGCGTGAACAAAATGGAGAAGATAACATTTTATAAGGAGATATGTATGAGGCTAAACAACTTTATTAGTTCAACAGGACTTTGTTCCAGAAGACAGGCTGACGAATTAATTAAACAGGGAAAGGTAAAGATTAATAGTAATATAGCTACAATTGGACTAACGGTATATCCAGAGGATATGGTTGAGGTAAATGGCAAACTACTAAAGTTAGAAAAGACATATGTATATATTGCCTTAAATAAACCAACGGGTATTACTTGTACTACTGAGCGACATATAAACGGGAATATCATTGATTTTGTAAATCATCCTGAACGTATTTTCCCAATAGGGAGATTAGATAAGGACTCTGAGGGATTAATTCTTCTAACGAATGATGGAAGTATCGTTAATGAAATCTTAATGAATAAAAATAACCACGAGAAGGAATATATTGTAACTGTAAATAAAGCTATTACTCCTTCTTTTATTGAGGGTATGTCAAATGGGGTAAGAATTTATAATCCTGTTAAGAATGAATATACGTTGACAAACCACTGCAAGATAGTGAGAATAGATACCAGAGCGTTTAAAATCACTCTTTCTCAAGGACTAAATCGGCAAATCAGAAGGATGTGTACTCATTTTGGCTATAAGGTAGTAAAACTAAAGCGTATTCGCATTATGAATATTGAATTAAAGAATTTACCAGTAGGAAGGTGGAGGAACTTAACAGAAGAAGAGGTAAGGAATTTATTAGCTACCACAGAATTAGATTTGAATATAAGAAAAGGGCCGTAAAAAAGGACAGGCATCATTTTTTTATATTCAAGACATGTGGAGACATGTGTCTTATTAACCAAAAAAATCGATAAGGTTTTCGGCAATAACTAATTATCCAAAATGTAATGAATTTATAAAGAAAGGTACAAAGATAATGAGTATTGAATAAATTTTATCCGAGGTTGATTCTTATACCCTGATATTGCAACTTTTGTATTAGATGTATTATAAAGCTTAGGACTTAAAATAGATAAGTAATCGCCTGATGATGAAAGTATTGAGACATTACCCAAAATTATTAAGAATTTAAAGTTAGTAATTGAACCATCTGGCTTTGAATCATGGATGATTTATAAAAAAATAATATGGTTGTTATAGAAGATATTAATATTTATTTGGGTTGGAGTATTGGAAAAAAAGGCTTTAAGAAAAAATGATTAGTTTAATGAGGGGTTAAAATGTGGGAAAAGCTTAATCTGCCAAAGTTCATAGCAGAGCGTTTCATAGGAGTAACACTTCCGATTAATGACAGTATTTTACTTGTTTCATATCAAGGAATACATACTTTGAACTTATCAAAACCATATGCATTATTAAATGATATTAATTACCCAGAGGGAAGAGGTCTGTTCAATAGTAAAAACAATACATTAACTTATAAAGGTTTTGTTTATAAAACTCTTGGTCTACATGGTGGAGAGCCAACTGTTAAGAGTCCAAAAGGAGAACACTTGGTAGTTGACCTAAACAGAGAAGTCATTGAGATTTGTGATCATACAGGTAGGTTAATATTTGACTACCAATATGAGGATTTATCTGGAGATTGGTGTGTAAGTACTTTTTCTCAAGATGGTCAGTATGTCTTATTACTGCTACCATTTGATATTTGTGTATTTAAAAGAGGTATCTAGCCTATTGAAGTATTTAAACTTTAATTGTTTATAAAAGTTAGTAAACTTTAATTGTTTATAAAAGTTAGATTCTATTGAGTTCACAATGGACTGAATTATTCACAATTGTTCAAATAATGAACAATATAATTGTAAAAATTTGGAGGTGGGATATGAATCTAATATTAAGGGATTCTTCGCAGATGCCTTGGCATACCGATATTAAATTAATTTTTGATGCTTTTGACGGTAGGCAGAGAGAGTTTAATTGGATGATTACTGCTCATGAATGCTATAGCGAATCAGATTTAGATATTTTCAATGAAGAAATTGTATTGTTAACAGGGGATGAACTCACTGATATCGTTACAATACCTACATTTGATGGAGATGGTATTATGGGGGAGAAAATGTTCACCCTCAACACCCTTTAGGTGTTGCCGAAATTGTTTGTGTAGACAGTAGATATACTATAATTTTAAGCAAAGATGAAGACTTAACCGATAGAATCTTAAGATACTATACGGATGCTCAGATTTACATCAATGGCATAGGAAATTAAAAGATAAATAAAGTATATATTGACCGAATTGGAGGACTGCAAATGTGCTTCTTTGATAAGTTTAAGAAAACTAATGAGCAAACAAATAATTACAAACTTTTTTCTGACTGGATGGATAGTATATTACAGAAGGAGTTACCAAATGGAATAACAGCATTTAATTTTAACATATATGAAGGTGCAAACGGAACTTATGATATGCAATTAATAGGTTCAGATGAATTTGATGAAAATGACCAAGACTGGGCATGTACTGACTTTTATTCTTCTGGTGAAGACATCTGCTACATAAAAAGAGTAAAAGAGATTAAACAATGGGAACAGGGACTAAGTTATATTTCGAAATTTATAAAACGCTACCTTACTGATGGGAAAAATGCGGATATACTCAAGAGTGTTTCTGCTATAGGAGTTGGATTTGTTGATGGTGATATTGAAATAATATATCGTTCATAGGTTCAACTTATGTGTTGAAAGGTGATTATATGGAATCAAACAATGTTGCATATACAAATGAGTACTTAGAGTATAGGAAATAATTTAATTCATTGTGTTTTTTATACTGCTCTAATGAGTAAACACAAATTTACAAATAATTGGTATAGTGAATATATCTAGCTTAGTATGTAAAAGAGCAAGAACCAGATAAACTTACCAATGAAAACAATAATAAAAAATTCCGTAAAACTGAAATGAAATTGCTGAAAAAATAGAGTTTGAATTTAAGTGTTGATTTTTTTTAATTGGATATGCGTCAAGTAAATATGAAATTATGTTTATTCCAGCAACCTTTGCCGCTGATTGAGGGAAACAGTTCCTGATTGGCGGTATTTTTCTTTTTTATAATTCTTTTGTCGTACAGGAAATTATAAGACATTAATGCATTCATATGGTCTACGGAGCGTGGATTATTTTTTGAAGTATATAGGTTTATACTAGAGTCGAGGTGAACACAATGGATATAAAAAGAAAAAGGGAACTTTTGGAAGTCTATAAAAACAGACATCCTGAAATGGGTGTAATATCTTACCGTTGTAGAAAAACTGGCGAGGTATTTTTGGGTATCTCCAAAGATACAAAATCAGACTTCAATAGCACTAATATGAAATTGGGAGCCAATAGGCACCCCAACAAGCGGTTACAGGAACTCTGGAACCAATATGGTTTAGAAGGCTTTGAACTATCAGTTATCGAAGTGTTAAAGTATGATGACCCACATGAAGATCATACAGCAAAGTTAGAAAGTTTAAGGGAGCAGTGTCTTGCTGCTGATCCAAATGCAAGGAGGATATGGAGATGAATGAAAAAGTTGTTATGGTATCAAATGGTTATGACCGTATAGATGGCAGAAATGCTTACCAATCTGACATCAAACGTTTAACATTAGGTGCGCCTATGCTGGAAGAAAATAAAGAAATGCAGATTGCCGCACAGCTATGGAAAAATGATAAAGATGGTGAATTGGTTTTGGCTCAGGAGTTACCTATCCATCAAATATTTGACCTAATAATCTTTTTGTCCAGGACATTACTTTACTTTAAGGAGGCTTACCGATTTCCCCTTTTATATGACCCTGAAAAACCCCTTGTGGAACGTGTTGGGGTACAAGGCGGTGTACTACCAGTAGAGGTTTGTATTGACAATCTAAATATTAATGAGGACATCAAAACATTTGTTCAGAGTCTGAATGATTTAGGGGAATTAATTGGAGAACGGCAACGGGTACTTAGCCGCATTTTAGAAGAATTGGAGTGTTATTAAATATGAAACAGACCTGTCTTCAGTCACCTGCCAGACAGCTGACTGAAGAGGAACAATCCCTTGTCTGGCAAAAACCATCCTCGCATATTGAAAGTGAAGCAGAAAGACGTATATATCAAGAAATAGTAAGAAATTGGAACCGCGGTGAAATGAAAATCAGTACAATTTTATTGGAGGGTGATGCAGGTTCGGGAAAAACCCAGCTTGCCAAAGCTTTATCTGCTGATTTTAATATGCCTTATACTAAAGTAACCTGTTTTGCAGATATGGATAAATCCGATGTGCTGGGTTCTATTCTTCCGGTAATGTCGGAAAAAGATAATAAATCAGATACTGTTGAATATCGCTATTATCCGTCAGAAATTGTTCGTGCGTATGAAAATGGATGGCTCTTGGAGATTCAAGAACCCACAGTGATTAGGGATGCTGCTGTTTTAATGGCTCTAAATTCCGCATTAGAACCAGATGGCAGTCTGAACTTACCTACTCGTATCGTACATCGTCATCCTGATTTTATTGCCGTTATAACAACAAATCGTGGTTATAATGGCTACCGTCCTCTAAATGAAGCTTTGCGTGATAGAGTGCAACATGCAGAAAAGCTGGATTTACCACCCAAAGAAGTTATAATGGAACGGGCCAGAGCTAAGACTAGTTATCAATCTGAAAATGTTCTTTCTCTTTTAGCCGAAACAATTATGTTGCTAGATGAAACAGCCCGGGCTAATGCAATTAAAGGTGTGGCAGGGATGAGATCCTATATATTTTGGGTTGATGCCGTGGCAAGTGGTGCATCATTAAAAAGTACTTTGTATCATAAGGTGCTTTACAAAATTACCACTGATCCACAGGAACTTGCTATTTTGGAGCAGGCGATTGTAAGTCATGGCTTGACAGATAAGCTTGAGGAATTGGAATTGGATATCATCTGTCATTCCCAATCAGATGGAGAGAATCCGGAAGTAATGGAACTTAATATCTCCGAAAACGGGGAATATTCTGCAGAAACAGATAAAGCTAACAAAAAAGCAATTCGTCTGAGAAAATCAGCAGACAGTGAAGGTCATTCGGATAATAGCAGTGATAAGAATTCTGATGTTTCAAGCAATGATAATGGAGAAAATGGCACGCCATTTTACCATGAGCTTGACAAACCAGTTACAAACGAACAAAAGATGGAATTTCGCAAACAACTAAATAAAGAAGCCCGGCAAAGTGTTCAAGGCAGCTGCCATGAAGACATCAAGCTAATTGTCCACCGCCCGGAAGCTACAGCAGAAGATCGGGAAAAATATAACAGCATGGCTGCAACCTTGCTGCCGGTTATTCGGGAACTAATCCGCAAAACAAACCCGCTTTTAGAGCATGAAGTTTCGACTGAATTTACCAAATCTCAGCTATATGGCACAAAATTCTGCGCGGATCAGGCCGCTTCTTTAGATTTCCGCGTATTTGCCCGCAAGCGCCCGCCTGGGGAGGAACCCTCCCTTGCAGTTGCTCTGAGGATTGACGAATCAGCGTCAATGTCAGCTTTTGGCCGTTTAGAGGTAGCAAAACAGGCAGCAGTTGCTTTATATGAATTCTGCACCGGGTGTGGCATTCCGATAATGGTTTACGGAGATACAGCAGACCGCTCCATTCAGGAGCAAATGTCCATTTATGCCTATGTAGATTTTGAAAGCAAAGACGCAGATGAAAAATATGCTCTTATGAACATTCAGGCTCGCAGCAACAATCGAGATGGTATGACACTAAGGATTATTTCCGATAGATTGCTTAATGCACCGCAAAGAACCAAATTAATTATCAGCATCAGCGACGGGCAGCCTAAGGCTATGCCTGATTATACAGGTGAAAAGGCAGCGTATGATATGAAAGATACTTTGCAGGAATATAGGCGAAAAGGCATCCAGTTCCTAGCTGCAGCTATTGGACAGGATAAGGAGGCTATCCGAGAACTTTACGGTGCTGAAAACACACTGGATATAAACGATTTGAAGCAGCTTCCAGCAAGATTGGTACAAGTAATCGCAAGGTTCATGTAGTATGATATACTAAGCAGAAATGGAGGTGGTGGCATGGATTGTGTGAAAATAGGCAATTTAATTGCCAAGCTACGAAAGGAAAAAAACCTTACCCAGAGAAATATTGCAGATGCACTGGGTATTCAAAATAAAACTGTTTCAAAATGGGAATGTGGTTTAGGATGTCCTGACCTATCGCTGTGGCCAGAACTATCTACTATTTTGGGTGTTGATA
>JAEZIB010000201.1 GCA_023416275.1 Bacillota bacterium
CTCAAGGAGGATACCATAGAAGCGTATTTTCCATTATGCCTTTTTATAGAATTAAGAGAACCCATGAAATGACTTGTCTGTCTCGGGGGGATTATAATGTGGGAAATGTAACAATTACAGCCGGAGACATATTTGGCCTCATGTCAAAAATTGTTACATATGATAGTGAAACAAGATTATTAGTTTATCCCAATCCGCTGAGTGAGGATAAAATGCTGCAGTGCTTTCACTCTTTGCAGGGTGATGTGGTAATACGTCGTTTCATAAATCCAGACCCATTTCTAGTTGCAGGAGTTCGTGAATATCAGACAGGCGACCCTATGTCTTGGATAAGTTGGAAGGCATCTGCAAGAACAAATCAACTTCAGGTATACAAATATGATTATTCAGCAAATTCAAATATAATGATACTTTTCAATATTGATTCTAGTAGCAGACAAGATTTGTTTCCAAATGAAGAGGAGAGTAAAAGGATCGAATATGGTATTCATTTTTGTGCGGCAATAGTTGAAAAAACAATAAAACAGGGTATTGCAACAGGGTTTTGCTCAAATGGACATTTTCGTGAGGAGAAAGAATTTGTGAATATACCATCGCGTTGCAGCAAATCACAGCTATACACTATACTTGAAGCTATGGCAAAGCTGCAGCTTAGTAGGACTGTTTCCTTCTATACAATGATAAGGGCTATGAAACACACAATTTCAAAGGATACAGATATTTTAATAGTATCTCTTTATAACGATGAAAGCACTGAGGAAGAGATATTCGAACTTCGCCGCAATGGTCATCAAGTAGAAAAATGGATTATCACAGAAAGCGAGGTGGCGTAAGTGTCAGTTTTGTTTTTATTGACAAGTCTGCTTGGATGTCTGGCCTTTGTGCCTATGAGCTTTACGATATTTCAGTTATTTATTACATCTGGAAATGCTTTTTTGCTGTCACTTGGCTTATGCATTGTAACTACTGCTGCATGTTTATTGTGTCACTTGAAAATTAAGCCCTTAATCTATAGAATTATTTCTGCTATTGCCTCTATTACATTTGCATATGTTATATCAGGTAATGTTGATTTATTCATGGTTATAATAGCAGCAATTTGCATTTTTATTTTTACCAGAGTAAAGAAAGAGATGAATACTTTTAAAAGTATGGCAATACAAATGGCAGCAGCTGCATTCCTTTTCAATATACCGCTATCCTTTATAGCTACTAAGGGCATTGCTGATATTTCTGCAAAGTACAGCAATATAGCTGTCCTTATTTCTACAATCTCGTCTGTAGTTCTTCTTATAATGAAGCAAACAGATGATTCACGCAGGTTTGGCAGTAAGGATATGAGAATTGGAAGTACCCAGCGCAAAAACAATAGAATATTTGCAATTGTAGCGATGGTTATTCTATTTTCAATAAGTGCTATAGGACAGGTTCAAAACATATATAAGTTAATTATCAATTTTATTGCATGGATTATAAAAAAGTTTTGGCAAATCTTTCAAATAGTAAAAAGTGGAGAGGTTCCTGGAAAAAGTCAGCCTAATATGCCAATACAAATGGAGCTGACAGAACCATCACTATTTGAGCGAATAATAAAAGCTATTATTGAAGTATTAATTATTGCAATAACAATAGCTTTTATAGGTTTAATAATTTATTCAATTGTTAGGGCTCTGCTTGCAACGGTCAAAAAAATTATTAACTGGTTCAGAAATGGAGAACAATCAGTACAAAGGTATTATGAGGATGGTCATATTGACGAAAAGCAAAGTTTATACAATAAAAATCTTAATAATCTGATAAATAAAATCCGTCAAAGGGCGGAAGGCTTGTTTATCAGAGAGATACCCTATAATAAATTGCCAAACGGCATAGCAAAAACGAGAAGACTTTTCAAGTATTACAAGGATAAAGCTCAGCTGGTAGGTGTACATTTAAGCAAGTCCTCAACCTCTGAGGAAATTTGCAGGGAGGTGTCCGAAAAATTACCGGAAACAAGTGATTTTAATGCTTTGATGGCAAAATGTTATGGGACAGCACGTTATGGAGAAGCTGAACCATTGCTTGAGGAGCTGCATATGTTAGAAAATAAGCTGATAAGATAAAAACTCATTAACTATACACTATGAACATGGATGGTGAATTCGAAAGGCAACAAACCCTTGATAAGTGAACACCCATAGACTGAGTTAGTAATCTATATTCAGTGGCTTAATATTAACATGTGACTGACTATTGGTAGAAGCCAAAAACCAAATATATTATTGACATGAATATAAGAATGGTTTATAGTGGTTTTATATAGAACCACTATTTTTGTGAGCAGTGTTGTTTTACTAACTTGCTTGATTTTAATGAAAGGATAGCTGAAATGGATGTTATAGAGGCTTTAATGCAGGCAGGCTTCACAAAGCATGAATCAATACTCTATGTTACTCTGTGCAGAGAAGGCGAATTGACAGGGTATGAAGCTTCTAAATTAACAGGTATTTCTAGGTCAAATGCATATCTAGGATTAGCTGGACTTTCAGATAAGGGCGGGGCTTATAAAATTAATGGGGAGACAATAAAATATGCTCCAGTAGATTCAATAGAGCTTGCTGAAAATATTAAGAGAAAGTTTACTCATGTTATCAAGGTTATTGAGGAGGAAATACCCCAGGTTAATAAATCGAAGGATACATTTATAACAATTAACGGTGATGAACAAATTATTAATAAAATGAAAAATTTGATTAATTACGCACAACACAGGGTATATATTTCAATCTCAAGAGAGCACCTTGATTATGTGATTGATGAACTCAGGACAGCTCAAGAACGAGGTTTGAAGATAGTTATAATAACATCGGTCAGTGACCAATTTGAAGGTATGATTTGCTATAAGTCACAAATGAACTACGGAAGCGTTAGGCTTATCACTGACTCAGCAAATGTTTTCACAGGACAGCTGAATGGGGTAAATCCAACAGGTTTATTTTCAATGAACAACAATTTAGTTGATTTAATTAAGGATTCATTGACAAATGAGATTAAACTGATACAAAATAAGATAATATAACTTTAAAAAATTAAAATAAATTATTATATGGAGGCTAAAATGACAGAATACTATTCAACAAAAACAAATTTTTTCGGAAACACAAGCCCTGAAAAGCTGATAAAGGAATTTGGAAGTCCATTATATGTTTACAATGAGAAGATATTAAGACAGCGTTGCAAGGATATGAAGAATCTGGTTGACTATCCTCATTTCATACCTAATTATTCTATTAAGGCAAACTCAAATCTTCAGGTAATTAAAATTGTCAGAGAAGAAGGACTAAGAGCTGATGCTATGTCAGCCGGAGAAATTCAATTACTTTTACATGCTGGTTACAAACCAGAAGAACTGTTTTTTGTCCCAAACAACGTATCTGAAGCAGAACTAAAATACGCAGTTGACAACGGAGTGTTGGTAAGCGTGGATTCACTTTCTCAGCTTGAACTTTTGGGAAAAATTAATCCGGGCGGGAAAGCAGCTATCAGATTTAATCCAGGAGTTGGAGCTGGTCATTGTGAGAAGGTTGTAACTGGTGGTAAGAAAACAAAATTTGGTGTTAATATTGATTGCGTTGAGCAGGTTAAGGAAATTGCTAAAAAGTACAATCTAAGGATTTGCGGAGTAAATCAGCATATTGGGTCACTGTTTATGGAAGGTGATTCATATATAGAGGGTGTAAAGTCACTGCTTTCAGTAGCAGAGCAGTTTGAAGATATTGACTTCGTTGATATGGGCGGAGGCTTTGGAATACCTTATAAAAAGCAGGAGGGACAGGCGTCTTTGGACTTAGAGAGCTTTAGAGAAAAGCTTACTAAGGTTTTAGAAGAGTGGACTGACAAATATGGCAAGAAGATATTATTCAAATCTGAGCCAGGAAGATATATTGTAGCAGAATGTGGAATATTATTGGGAACAGTTTACGCTACAAAAAATAATTATGCACATAAATATGTAGGTACAGATATTGGGTTTAATGTATTGGCAAGACCTGTAATGTATGATTCACACCATGATATTGAAGCATATAGAGATGGAAAACCATTGAATGGAGAAGCTACAGAGGAAGTAACAGTAGTAGGAAATATCTGCGAAAGTGGAGACATTATTGCAAAAAATAGAGCTCTACCTGTAATAGAAGAAGGCGATATTTTAGGCATTATGGATGCAGGTGCGTATGGTTTTGCGATGAGTTCAAACTACAATATGAGATTGAAGCCTGCTGAGGTTCTTATAAAAGAAAACGGTGAGGCTGTGCTGATTAGGCGAAGAGATACCTTTGAAGATTTGATTGCACAGTTTAATGTTTAATTGTTGGAAGTTAATTAATTATAACTATTTATTTAATAAATAAAGGGGAAGAAGAATGAACAAAATTAAAATAGGTATAGTAGGATATGGAAACATTGGAAGAGGAGTTGAAGCGGCGATAAAGCAAAATGCTGATACTGAGTTGGTTGCTGTTTTCACAAGAAGAGCGCCTGAAAGTGTAACTGTTAAAACTCCAAATGTTAAGGTGATTGAAATTAAGGATGCAGGAAAATATATAAATGACATCGATGTAATGATTTTATGTGGGGGCTCAGCAACTGATTTGCCAGTACAGGGGCCTGAATTTGCCGCAATGTTTAATATTGTAGATAGCTTTGACACCCATGCAAAGATTCCTGAGTATTTTGAAAAAATAAATAAAGCTGCTTCTGCTGCAAAGAAAACAGGTATTATTTCTGTAGGCTGGGATCCAGGTCTGTTCTCAATGATAAGAATGTTGTCAGGTGCAGTTTTACCAGTGGGTAATGACTATACTTTCTGGGGAAAAGGCGTAAGTCAAGGACATTCAGATGCTATTAGAAGAGTAGCTGGAGTAAAAAATGCTATTCAATACACAGTGCCGATAGATGCAGCAATCAGCAGTGTAAGAAGAGGAAGTAATCCTGAATTAACTACAAGACAAAAGCATACAAGAGAGTGCTTTGTAGTTGCAGAAGAGGGAGCAGATAAGGCTAAAATAGAAGCTGATATTAAAAATATGCCAAACTATTTTGCAGATTATGATACATTCGTACATTTCATTACTGAAGAAGAGTTGAAGAGAGAACACTCAAAGATGCCTCACGGTGGCTTTGTATTCAGAAGTGGAAAGTCTGGTTTTGAGAATGAGAATAATCATATTGTAGAATTTTCACTTAAGTTAGACAGTAATCCTGAATTTACAGGAAATGTTCTTGTAGCATATGCAAGAGCTGCAGTTAGAATGAACAAAGAAGCAAGCGTTGGAGCAAAGACAGTATTTGATGTTCCATTGTCCTACCTGTCAGCAAAAAGCCCTGCTGAGCTGATTAAAGAGCTTCTATAAGTTTCATAACATAATATTAGCTTGCTAGTTTGTGTTTCAGTTTTGAAATATTAAACAATCGCTATCAAAGTAGTCTATAAATTTATTTATAGGCTATTTTTGTGTGGTGATTTTTTGCAAAAAACCGTTGCTGATTCTAACGATCAATAGATTTTTATGTGCGAAGTTTGAGTAATTAATAAAAAAAACAGGAACAATTTTTCTGTCATTGTCATATAAATGTAATAGAGTCTGTTGCGCAATGCAAGACATCTCAAGCCTATAAGCTTGAGCGCTATGGATAATTCAGTGTCAGTTGCAACAGTTCTGCATAATAATGACCATTATTTGGTCAGAGGTAGGAGGCAATGATGGGAAGTTTGGATAATGTAACTTGGAAGGGCAATAGCCAAAAGATGTTTAAAGCAATTATTGATGCTGTTCCTTCAATTTTTAAATCAACTGTTAAGCATGAAGTAGAAGCATGGCTGAGCAAAAACAACGTAAATGAAGTAACTGAAGAATTAGTTCTTCAAGCATTTAAAGAAAAGGCTCCAAAGCCTATGTGGAATAAACTGATTGGACAGTTAGAAGCAATGAAAACTGAATAAATCAAATATTTAAAGTTTTTATGAGATTGAGTGAAGAATTTATTTTACTTCACTCAATTTTATTTAACGTAAATTTGGAAATTTTTTAACTAAAAAAGGTTCAACTAAAATATAATTAAAAAAGTTGACATTTTCTTGACATGAATTGTTAATTTAACTATAATTAATTTATTCTAAACTGAATATTAGCGGATGATTGTTGTGGGAGAGATGTTTTATTATAAATAAAACTCACCGAAGGAGTAGCACTCTCAGGTCATAGAGACTACAACAGGACGGACCTCTGGAGAGACCAGTGACGGCGCCGAAGGGGCAAGAGCTTTTAAAAAGCTTAATCTCTCAGGCAAAAGGACAGAGTATAAAAATGCGATAGCATTGTTTTTGTGTTGCATAAGCAATGCAGGCTTGCAAGCTTTATTTCATATGCATTTTAGGAGGTCAAATATTTATTATTTGACTTTTTGTTTTTTTATTGAGATAAACTGTTTGTTATAACGCCTAGATTCAAAATGAATTTTTTCGATTGTAGAAAATTTCATTACATCAGCGGCGTGTAAGCCTCTTTTTTAAGTGTTTTTTGCAAGAATAAATAAAGTTTACTAAATTATTAGATAATATATTGGAGGACAAAGCAATGGAAAAAGAAAAATTACTTATGACACCGGGACCTACAATGATTCCACCAAGAGTGTTGGAGGTTATGAGAAGACAAATAATTCATCACAGGACAAAGGAATTTGAAGCTATATTTGATGGATTAGAAGAGGATTTAAAATTTGTTTTTCAAACTAAGAATCCTGTATTGGTATTGGCATCATCAGGAACAGGAGCTATGGAATCAGCAGTGGTAAACCTTTTTTCACCAGAAGACACGGTGTTGGCTATAAGCATAGGAAACTTTGGGGATAGATTTGCAGATATAGCTACAACTTTTGGTCTTAATGTTAAGAAGTTAGCAGTTAATTGGGGAGAAGCTGTCAATGTTAATGATGTTAAGAAGATATTGGATGAAGATGTGAACAATGAAATAAAGGCCATATTAGTTACACATAATGAGACTTCTACAGGTGTTACGAATGATATAGAAGCATTAGGAAAGCTTACAAAAGGAACAAAAAGACTGCTGATAGTTGATGCAATTAGTTCATTAGGCGGATTAGAGCTTCAAATGGATAACTGGGGATTAGATGTTGTTGTTACTGGTTCTCAAAAGGCATTGATGGCACCTCCAGGACTAGCTTTTGTTGGATTAAGTGATAAGGCATGGGAAGCTGTAGAAAACTCAAAATTACCAAAATTCTATTGGGATTACAAAAAGTACAAAAAGGGTTTGATGAAGGCAGGAGAGAATCCACCATACACACCTGCTATCACAATTATGATGGCACAGGCAGAAGCACTGAAGATGATTAAAGAAGAGGGATTAGAAAATGTTTATGCAAGACATAAAAAGCTTGCATTGGCAACTCAGGCAGGCATTAAGGCACTTGGACTGGAATTGCTTCCAAACCAAGAGGTTTCTTCATATATAATTACTGCTGTTAAGGCGCCTGAAGGTATAGAGATAGCAAAAGTAATTAAAACTCTTAATCTTAAGTACGATATCATGATAACCGGAGGTCAAAAGGATTTAAAAGGCAAGATCTTCAGAATTGGACACTGCGGATATACAGATAGTCTGGATTTAATTAAGACTTTTGCGGCTTTGGAATATGCATTGAGTGATGCAGGCTACAAGGTAGAAATGGGTGTTTCAGTAGGAGCGGTGCAGAAGGCTTTACAATAAGGGTTTTAGTGCACAAACGATGGTTAATTAAAATTGTGATTATTAAAGAAATTATTAGGAGGTAGTTAAATTATGAAAATTATAGTTACAGAAAGAATAGCGGATGATGGTATTGAACACCTTAAAAAAGACGGTCATGAGGTTGACACTAAATATGGGATTTCACATGAGGATTTACTTGAGATAATAGAAAACTATGATTCAATTATTGTAAGAAGTGTTACAAGGATTAACGAAGAACTATTAAATAAAGGAACAAAACTAAAGGTTGTAGGTCGTGCAGGTAATGGTGTAGACAATATAGACCTTCCTGCATGTACAAAAAGAGGTATTATTGTAGTTAATACTCCTGAAAGCAATAGTATGGCAGCAGCTGAGTTGGCTGTTGGCTTGGCTTATGCTATTTTCAGAAATATTCCTCAGGCTCATTGGGCTGGAAAAGACAAGAAGGATTTCAGAAGAAATAGGTTTTTAGGAAATGAACTAGATCAGAAAACAGTAGGTGTTATCGGATTAGGAAGAATAGGTTCAATTGTTGCTACAAAGCTGAAAGGCTCAAATATGAGAGCTATAGCTTACGATCCATATATTACTGACGAAAAATTCAGAAAGCTTGGAGTAGAAAAATGTGAGACTCTTGAGGATTTATTAAGGCAAGCTGATTTGATTACTATTCATACTCCAAAGACAGCTGAAACAGTTAATATGATTGATGAGGAACAAATAAAGCTTTGTAAAGATGGTGTTAGAATAGTTAATGCAGCCAGAGGCGGACTAGTTAATGAAGACGCTTTATACAATGGTATTAAAGCTGGTAAGATTGCAGCAGCAGCATTAGATGTACTTAATCCTGAGCCTAATTACGACAAAAAACCTGAAGAACAGGATTATGAAAACAAGCTTTTTGAGCTTGATAATGTAATTATTACTCCTCATTTAGGTGCATCTACAGATGAGGCAAATTATAATGTAGGTACTTGTGTTGCTGAGTTGGTGGCAGATGCCTTAAGAGGTGATATGGTAGCTGCTGTAAATATGCCTCCAATGAAGAATAAAGAAGTGGGCGAAATGAAGCCTTATGTTGATTTAGCTGAATTATTAGGAAAAATATATTATCAAGCTGAGAAGGATACTGTAAACAAAATTGAAATCATATATAGCGGTGAACTAGCAGAGCAGGAGACTAAATTATTATCCTTGTCAGCACTAAAAGGCTTCCTCGATGTAGTTGTCAAGGAAAAGGTAAATTATGTTAATGCGGAACTTATTGCTAAAAATATGGGGATTTCTCTTGTTGAAAGTAAAAGCTCAACACTTGAAAAATATACAAACCTGATTACCATTAAGTTTACTACAAAAACTAAAACTCTTGAGGTATCAGGTACTGTATTTGCAAAGGAAGAACTTAGAGTAGTTGATTTCTTTGGATATAAGCTAGTTTTTGACCCAACTCCTTATGTTTTAGCTATTCAAAATATTGACCAACCGGGCATAATTGGACAGATTGGTTCTATATTAGGAGCAAATGATATAAATATTGCAGCAATGCAGTGGAGCAGAAAGCAAGGCGGAGAAAAAGCAGTTGCATTTGTGAGTGTTGATTGCGAAGTAGATAATAAAGTAATTGACTTGCTGAAAAATATAAAAGGAGTTTTAAAGGTTACTTTGTTGAAGTTCTAAATCAATAAAATACTCAACTTTTAAAATGAAATGTCTATCGGTGCTTAAACTTATCAATGGTTTGTTGCTAAAATAGTTGCAAGAATTAGTAAGAGCTAATATATTCACCTACTAATTTGCACAATAATTACAAATCAAACTTTGATAAGTTTAAACACCTTTATTTTATCTGGGAAATTGAGTAATATATAATATACAATACTATTGTTGGAAGAGCAAATACAATTTATTATGGTGTGGCGATTTATGTAGAAAATTATAGTTATATGTTATATACTATTATCATATGATAATCTATACATAATTCAGTACCACAGGAGGAGTTTAATGAAAAAGTATTTATCAGCAAGCTTTATTTTAGTTTTTTTGATGATTTTTTTTACCGTTCCTGCATCTGCAGTATACAGCGGTATTACAGAGATGCCTAATGTTAAAATAGTAATTGATGGAGAGATAGGAAATTATGAAGATACGCCTATAAATATGAACAGCAGAACTCTTTTACCACTTAAAGGAATATTAGTAAATTTGGGTGTTAAAAATGATAATGAGCATATCGTGTGGAATGGAAAAGAGAAGAGTGTAACTGTAATAAAGGATGCAACAAAAATATATTTAAAAATAGGCAGTAATAAAGCTACAGTGAATGGTGAAGAAATTGTATTAGATACCAGTCCTGTAGTATATAAAGATAGAACCTATATTCCAGTTAACTTTATTGCAAAGAGTCTTGGAATGAAGGTTGTATGGGATGGAAGCTCAAAATCTGTTCTGATAAGAAATCAGGATGACTTTAACCATATTAAAGAGATTATGGAAAAAGCAAACGGTGCAATGGATGAGATAAAAAGCTGCAACGGAAAAATGGATATTTCTGTGTCTACCGAGCAGGATGGTATAAGTTTTGATATGGACATGAATATGGACATAAATATGGATGTATTAAAGAAAAAAGCATATATGAATATGAAAATGGATATGTCAATAATAAATATGGATATTGATTTATACTTTGCTGATAATACTCTGTACATGATGAATCCTTTATCAGAACAATGGGAAAAGAGTACTTTGCCAGAGAGTGAATACAATAAAATATTTGATGAAAATTCCAATATTGATATATTAGATATGTCTGATGCACTATGTGCAGGATTAAAAGAAGTTGAGAGCAGCAACCCAGATGAAATTCTTCTAAAAGGAGATGTTTTTCTGGGAGATTTGATGAACATGGCAGGATCAAATCAGGGAATAGACATATCCAATGTTATATTTGATAAATTCAATGTTGAGATATTACTCGATAGAACTACATACAGAATGAACAGTATTAAAATGGTTACTAGTTATAGTATGGCAGAGGATGAAACTCAAGGCGCTGATATGACTATAGAATGTAACTATTCAGATTATAACAGCGACATTAACATAGTTGTTCCTGAGGATGTAATAAAAAATGCTGTTGAGAATCCAGATTTGGCTGATTCATTTTAATATATAAAAAGTTCTGAATATAAAATATTAAGAATTAAAGGGAGTTAACATTTGTTAACTCCCTTTTTGGCGAGTTTATTTTGTACAGTATTATTTCGTATTATACTTCTTGGTACCTTCAGCAATCATTATGTAAAATTGCACAAAAAAAACTTATAATTAAGGGCTTGATTTGGCGAATTATATATAAGACATATACAATTAATTTGATTATAATTAAGTGGTTTACATGTATGAAAATAAGTTAAAGCTATTATAGATATTTATAGTTTATATTATGTTCATTAAGAAATATATTTAGTTTAAAACACATACTAATTTGTAAGGACTACAAACATGCAATATAGGAAGGAGTACCAGATGTTTAAACTATTGAAGCATTTAAAACCGCATGTAATTTCTATTATATGTATAATCGGATTTTTGTTAATTCAAGCTTTAAGCGAGCTTTCTCTGCCCGACTACATGTCTGATATTGTAAATGTGGGCATTCAGCAGGGAGGAATTGAAACTGCTGTTCCAGAGGTTATAAGAAAAACGGAGTTGGAAAAGATAGCTTTTTTTATAAGCGAAGAAAGCAAACCATTAGTATTTAATAATTATAAATTGATAGAGAAGGATAAACTATCACAGCAAGATATAGACATATATATAAAGAACTATCCTGAAATTAAAAACAATGATGTTTATATACTGAATACAGTGGATGAGGAAACTATTAAAGCTTTGAACACTGTAATTGGCAAGGCAATACTAATGATTGAGACAATTGAACAAAAAGGAATGTCTTCCGTTATTGGGCAACAAAGTAACGGAAAAGCTGCTGAAAATCAGCCAAACTCTTCAGGAACGGCTATAAATGATACTCAGCAGAATTCTACTGTACAAAGCCAGAAGCCAGAGCTATCAGAGGGTTTAGCTAAGGGTTCTGTAAGCCCTGCTAATGTACCTAAGGATGCAAATATACTGGATTATTTATCCAAAATGCCAAAGGAGCAGCTGCTGGCTATGAAAAAGCTAGCTGACGAGAAGCTTGAGCAAATGCCTGAGAGTATGATAACACAGGGGGCAATACCTTATGTTAAAGCTGAGTATGTTGCACTTGGCAGAAATACTGACGGTCTTCAAACAAATTATATACTTTATGCTGGCTTACTTATGTTGCTGATATCATTTGTCAGCTTAATTGCTACGATACTTGGAAGTTTACTTTCATCAAGGGTTGCGGCTGGGCTTAGTAAAAGCCTGAGAAAAAATGTATTTGAAAATGTTGTAGGTTTTTCAAACACAGAATTTGATAAATTTTCTACAGCCTCTCTGATAACGAGAAGTACCAATGATATACAGCAGGTGCAAACATTTATTGTTATGCTCTTAAGAATAGTTTTCTATGCACCGATATTGGGTATTGGCGGTGTTATAAAGGTAATGAATACAGATACTCATATGTCCTGGATTATCGGTGTGGGTGTATTAGCTATGATGTCATTGATAGTTACATTGTTTGTGGTTGCAATGCCTAAATTCAGAGGTATGCAGAAGCTTGTAGACAGACTAAATCTTGTGACACGTGAATCGCTTACAGGAATGCTTGTTGTCAGAGCTTTTAGTACTCAGAAATACGAAGAAAATAAGTTTGATAAGGCAAATATAGATTTCACGAGAACAAACCTTTTTGTTGGCAGAGCTATGGCACTAATGATGCCTGTTATGATGCTGATAATGAATGGTATAACACTTCTGATTGTATGGGTTGGTGCTCATCAGATAGATATTGGTAACATGCAGGTTGGAAATATGATGGCATTTATACAGTATGCTATGCAGATAATAATATCTTTTCTGATGATTTCTGTTGTTTCAATTATTTTACCTCGTGCTTCGGTTTCAATTTCACGTATAGCTGAGGTATTAAATACAACTGGAACGATAAAAAATTCAGATACTATAAAAGAATTCCATAAAGGACTTAAAGGTCTTGTTGAATTCAGAAATGTATCCTTTAAATATCCAGGAGCTGATGATAATGTGCTTTCGAATGTTAGTTTTACTGCCAAACCTGGTGAAACTACTGCCTTTATCGGAAGTACAGGAAGTGGGAAATCGACACTAATAAATTTACTGCCTCGCTTTTATGATGTTACTGAAGGGCAGATTTTAATTAATGGTATGGATATTAGAGAGGTTTCCCTGCATGAGCTTAGAGAAAAGCTGGGTTATGTACCACAAAAGGGTATATTGTTCTCAGGTACTATTGAGAGCAATTTAAAATATGGTAATGAGGATGCGACAGAAGAAGCTTTAAAAAACTCTGCAGAAATAGCACAGGCTTTGGAATTTATTAACGAAAAGGAAGAGGGCTTCAAAACAGTAATATCACAAGGAGGAACAAATGTTTCAGGAGGGCAGAAGCAGAGACTATCAATTGCTCGTGCCCTTGTTAAGAAGCCTGAAATATTTATATTTGATGATAGCTTTTCTGCATTGGATTTCAAGACTGACGCCGCACTTCGAAAGGCATTAAAGGAGAAAACGGCTGATGCTACTGTTTTAGTTGTTGCCCAAAGAATTAGTACAGTAATGAATGCAAATCAGATCCTGGTGCTGGATGAAGGCAAGGTTGTAGGAATTGGTACCCATAAGGAATTGATGGAGAGTTGTGAGGTATATCAGCAAATTGCTTTATCTCAGCTGTCGCAAGAAGAACTATCCAGTTAAGAAGAGTAAAGCGACAGCTTGATGTCGCGAGTAGAACTATCCAGCTAAAAAGAGTATAGCGACAGCTTGGTGCCGCGAGTAGAACTATCCAGCTATAAAGAGTATAGCGACAACTTGATGTCAAAGGAGGAATTGGCGTGAGTAAATATTCTGATAATAAACCACCTAGGAACAATAAAAGACATGGCATGGGCGGGCCTATGGGTGGCCCAATGGGCGGTCCAATGGGTGCGCAAGCCGAAAAAGCGAAGAATTTCAAAGAAACAATAAAAAAACTACTT
>JAEZIB010000070.1 GCA_023416275.1 Bacillota bacterium
ATCCTACCCATACTAATAATTTCAGTGCCACCACTGTAGTATTTAGGTTCTTTTCCTTGCGTATCCAATTCCTTAAATATTTGTACAGCATCCTCCACAGTGTCTGGTCTATAATATTCAAAATCAAAGGGTATCATTGTTCCTGTCCCCCTTTTGCTCTCCATATAACTTCTGGAGTTACGGGTATTTTATTTAAATCTACCTGAGCTGCTGACGAGAGACTATTTAAAACTGCTCCTGGAATGCCGAGTATTCCATGCTCACCAAAGCCTCTTGCACCATAGGGTGAGTCAATCAATGGTATCTCAAGAAAATCGACAACATATTCTGGGACTTCTCCGATATGCAAAGGCTTGTAGGTTCTAAGGCTGGTATTCAGCACTCTGGCTTGGTTGTCAAATAGATATCCCTCACTGCTCGCCAGCCCGAGTCCCATGCACATTCCACCTATTACTATTCCTCTTGCAGTCATAGGATTTATTAATTTTCCAGCATCTATCACTGATACTGCTTTTAAAAATTTATAGGAGTGATTCTTTTTGTCATACTCTATTTCTACCGCTTGCGCTCCTGTAGTCCAATAGGGTCCCGGCGTACCCTCACCTGTTTCTTTGTTCAAATCAGTCAAATGTCTCATAGTAAAACTGCCGCTGCTTATTATTTGACCGCCTACTGCATTGCCATTCGGATACTTATAGCCGTGAACTATATCCTTCAGCTCGGTAAAAATCTCCCTGTTAGGCTTAAAGTATACTTTGCCGTTCTCCAACTGCAAATCATCAGGTCGACATCTCATTGCAACGGCTGCAGTTTTTATGATTTGCTTTATTAAATCATTAGCTGCATCTATGACCGCATTTCCAGCCATATATGTGGACATACTGGCTACCGTTTTCCAGTGGGATGGACTGGTCATGGTGTTTACCTCCATTTGGACATGTATCTGGTTTACATCCATTTTCAGCTTTTCTGCAAGTATTTGTGCCAGAGTTGTTTTAGCTGCATTTCCGTATTCAATTACTCCGCAGATTAAATTGACAGTGCCGTCGGAGTTCAAGGTCAAAATTACTCCTGATGAAGCATCGGTGGGACTGCTGGAGGTTTTCCAAAAACAAGACAACCCTTTTGCTCTTACTTTATTATTACCTGTTTCTATCCGTTGTCCCTCATTCCAGTTAATTAACTCAGCTGCCCTTTTTATACATTCTACAAGATTACCTGCATTGCTCGTTGTAAGCTTTACACGTGTTGGACTGCTATTTCCTGCAGCTATGGCATTTTTCATTCTTAAATCTAAAGGGCTTATTCCTAGTTTAAAGGCCAGAATATCCATAGTTCTTTCTATTGCAGTAGTAAATTCTCCATGCCCGAATCCCCTGAAGGCAGTTACGTAAGGATGATTTGTATATACACATAGCGAGTCACACCAGACATTCTCGATATTATATGGTCCAGTACAGCTTACCGCTGCAGCTCTGCTCATAAGAGGACCCGAATCGGTATATGCTCCACAATCATAAAGATATAATAATTCCGCCGCTACTATTTTACCTTCAGCATTTGCTCCAAGCTTGACTTTCCCGTCAAAGCCTATGTGAACAGGTGAGCTTACCATATCCTGTTCTCTGGTATTTGCTACTCTTACCAGCCTACCCTTTACTGCTTGTGAAGCTAAAAGGGCAATCAATTCAAGCTGAACTAATGCCTTGCCACCAAAGCCACCACCTACTAACGGTGTTATAACTACAATTTTACCTTCTTCAATGTGAAAGTATTTGCTAATTACATTTTTTATCGAAGTAGGTTCTTGGCTTGAAGAGCATATGATTACCTGTCCATCCGACTTTATTTCTGCCTTGACTGTTCTGTTTTCCATAGCAACGTGGTCTGATTGCGGAAAAGAATAGCTTTGCTCAACGATTACGACACTCTCTGACCAGCCTTTTTGCATATCTCCCTTTCGTATTTTCGTTCTGTTAGCTATATTGGTACCGGGTTCTGGATAGATTTTTTGATTTCCTATCTTATATTGAGAAATGTTTTCATGGATGATAGGTGCCTTCTCTTTTATTGCATCTGTTGGTGAATTAACCACAGGCAGAGGTTCATATTCTACTATTATCTTTTTAGAAGCTGCCTGTGCTTCCTGTTCACTATCTGCGATAACCACAGCAATAGGTTCACCATAATATCTAACCTTACCTGTAGCCAATATGGGTCGGTCTTCAAGCATAGGACCACAAATTTCAGAGCTTGCTTCCCCAGTAATAATCGCCCTTACTCCGCTTAGCTCACTAGCTTCTTTTAAGTCAATCTTCTTTATATTTGCGTGAGCATATATACTTGTAAGCATCCATGCATATAAAATATCTTTTCTATTTGAATCATCGATATATTTCACTTTGCCAGTAACCTTATCGGCTGCTTCTTTTCTTGGAACACTTGTACCTATTAATGACATACTCTTTTTATTCCTTCAATGATTATTATGAACCACGATTTAACTGTGTCATAAATTAATTATGTCAAAAATATACATTTATTATTCATTGGCAGGAGGGATGGAATATAGGTAATTGCTATTAATGCCTAATATTGTGTATGTCCTTTGTGTCCTCTTTACCTTTTGAAATATATAATTGTCCTTCCGTATCAATTGCTGCATAGAAAACATGCTTTTCGGAATTGATATTACTTTTTTTCAACTGTTCATACAACCAATCTAAACTTAAATTTAGCTTTTCTAGATTATCTTCATAAATCTCGCCTTCTACAATCAATGGTATGGATAATCCTTTGTAGCTGGTATTCAACTTTATTTCCTTTGCAGTTACAGGTTGAAACTGAGATTTTTTAAGCACACTTAGCTTGCCCGTGGACTCTATAATTGCAAACTCCACTTCACCCACATCAAAAACATCCTTTTCACGAAGCATGGTAAGTATGATATCCACGCTATACTTTAATCTTTTCAGACTGGACTTTACGAACTGTCCGTTTTCTATAACAACTACAGGTTCAAAGGTAAGAAGCTTACCTAATTTCCTGTTTTTTATAATCAAGGCTCCATACAAATACTGAATTAGTATAATTAAAACAACAGCATAGGCAGTAGGCAAATGTTTAATTTCAGGGTCTGCGATATCGGCTCCAACTACCGATGCCAGCGTTATAACTATAAGGAAATCAAAAACAGGAATCTCGCCAACTTTCCTTCGTCCAGTTATTAGCGTCATTACAAGGAACAACAACATAATAGTTACAATTCTTCCAGTTAGTATTATATATGTCATCATGTGTTTTACCTCCATTTATAAGTGTATTCTCTCGGAATCTTTAAGTCTTGATTTGTCAGGCTTTTAGATTCCTTTTTATTAAAATCCCCACTTTTTTGCCAATAATACTTCATAGAAATTCTTTAACCTGTTCCTTTGTTAATGTTGACATAAAAACACTCCTCCTTGACAATTGTTATTTCTAACTCTTGCCAAGAAGGAGTATTTCCTTACTGCTATACACAAGATTATTTACGCCGCTCGCTTAATCACTCATAATTATTTAAAACATTGCGGTGCTATGTCTATTTTTAAATTTAATAAAAGTTCCAATGCTGTATGGTCATTTACTGGCTATTCTCTTTAACATATAATATTTACTAGTTACAGTTTTTAAGTCTACGATTTCTTTCTTCAGCTAATGAATATATTGTGGCTGTCATACTAGAAATCTCATCCTTATCTCCTTGCTGAACAAGCAAATCTAACTGTTCAATTTTCTCTATAATGTCGTATTCCATTCCACTAACAGAATTATGCGACTTTACCTGGCTGGAATGTACTAAATCATAAAGCTTTTCTACTTGTTTTCTAACAATACGATCAGATATTTTTTCAGCTATTCCATTCAATTTTGTTGATGACTCCTTTACATATAACAGCTCTTCTTCATGTCTCTCAATGCTATCAGCGGTATGTTCATTAGCAATCATATTCGAAATTAACATTACTGCATATATTGCTGCAATTATAATCTGAAGAATAAGAGATACTTTGTAAGTTTCGGACGCTATAAAAATAACTACAATACCAACTACAAATTCAGTAAAGAAATAAATAGCAGATATTATGTATAACGGAAACCCTAAGACTGCTGCACTACTCCCTTTTCGTATAAGGAATGGTGTTACTAACAACATTAAATATGAAAAATGAATAAATCCGTATGCAATCCAAACAGATGCTACCTGATTGCTTCCAGACACTAAAAAGAATATTATATTAAAGACAAGTAAGAAGACCAAATCTAGTATTGCCCAAAGTACATTAATTTTTTTCATAAGTATCCCCCCT
The DNA here is from genome assembly GCA_023416275.1 of Bacillota bacterium. Lineage (GTDB taxonomy): Bacteria > Bacillota > Clostridia > Acetivibrionales > DSM-1351 > Ruminiclostridium. The sequence continues at coordinate 4,350 of JAEZIB010000070.1, forward strand.
ACATTCTACTTAATATTTCCTGCTTTTTTGCATCATAATCTGCTTGCGTAATAACACCTGCATTAAGCATCTGTTGTAATTTCTGTAACGTAGCAACTGGATCTTCGTTGCTATTTGCTGTATTTCCTGAATTACCAGCTCCCTGCTGAGTAAACCTTCCTGATGGTGCCTGCTGAATAGGTTGTTGTGCTTGCATATTTTGCTGATTATTCATTGGTGAGAACATCTGCTGTGCCATACCTCCGAACACTCCACCAGCTGCCATGCCCATCCCCAATCCTGCACCAGCTGCCGCAACACCACCAGAATTAGGGTTATTAGCTAAATCTCCTAAAATATTTGCTGCCTGTTGACGACCCCAATCATCTCCTAAAATACCCATTACTGTCTTATCAGCTTGAGCATTTCTCATTTTGGCAATCGCATCCATACCTATTTCATCATAACGTCTTCTTATTTCGTCATCATCAATATCAATTGCAGCTATTGAGAAGTTTACACATTTTAAGCCATAATCATCCAATATTTCTTCCATATAGGGAAGAATTGTATCTGAAAACTCGTCAAGTCTAGCATCTATTCCTAATATTTCAGTATTTGATTCATTAAGAGCCCTCGCTATTACGGACTTTATCTTACTCTGAAATTCATTAATGAAATACTTATTCAAATCTCCCTGAGACTGGTATTGAATATTATTACCAATCAACTTTTCTAAAAACTTTGCAGGATTACCTATTTGAACTTTGTATGCACCTCTTGCTCTTAGTTTTGTTGCAATTCCGAGTAACTTATCACGGACTTGAATCGGAGAGTCCGTTCCCCATTTAATCTCTACACTGTGTGCTGTTCGTACAAAATACACAACACAATTAAATGTACTAATTCCACCTGTAAATGCATTTCTTAATCTGCTAATAAACGGATAGTTATCAGTAGACAACTTATATGTACCGTTTTCAAAAACTTGTTCAACGGTTCCACCTTTAATAAATATTGCTTGCTCACCAGGCATTACTACTA
>JAEZIB010000152.1 GCA_023416275.1 Bacillota bacterium
TGAAACATAAGTTAAATCTTTTAATTCTTTTAGCTATTATTTTATTATTTAGCTCAGGTTGCTCTGCTATTAATACATCGTCGCCGTTAACAAATAATGAAATTACATCAGCAACACCAACTAATAACCAAATTGTGTCAGAGCAAAATAACATACCATTACCTGTTACTTATATGGCATACCAAGAACAGTATAGATTCATTGGTAAATCAGCTCCATTATTATGGATGCCTTGTGAAAGTAGTCCAATAGTTACCGATCTTACTAATACTTTGGTAGAAGTATTGTTCGCAGGCTATACCACAGAAGATAATATATGGTTATTTGTTACTTATATGACATATGATACTCCAACAAATAATAGAGGATACTCCAATCAAATACTGATAAATATACAAAGGAGAACCAAAAGCTAGTAAATGACATTATTATCCCTAAAGGAACACATGGAGTTGATAAAAATGAAAACAATGTTGAAAGTTATGATCAATTTGGATTCATTGAAAAGCAAGAGCAAGATAAAGTTCTTATCATGTTTGCTGGTGGAAAAGAAGTCTGGTATTTTAAAAAAGATATAAAGTACCCACCGTTGGAATGACATGGTATACGTGGTTATGCGGTAGTATGGCTTAGTAATAAATAAAAAAAAGAACAATCTCAATTAACCTTAGGTGAGTTGTTCTTTTTATTATTTATTTTTACATATGAGTTATGGCAAGAGTAGAGTTTACAGCTAGCAATATATAAGGTCTTCTAAAATCGATTACGAAAAAAGTTTAGCTAATTGCTATTATCTGCTCATACCTCCTAGAAAATAAGAACCAAGCATAAATAGGTAATACCTGGGATTGCAAATACCCCTACATTTATAAGAAAATTTCTGATTAATTTGGGAAATATCCTAGCTTAAAATAGTTTACATCAACTCACAAATGTTTTAATATTTTACTTTCAATGAGTATCCTCTCAAATATGACCTAAGCGTACGATAATTGCAATTTAACTGCCCATACCCCAATTAGCAACTATTTAATAATGACAAGATTTAATGAACTTCTTAGTGGAGTGTTATTGAGCAGTTACTATTGAGTATGAATTTAATATAAGTCTGATTTAAAGAATCGATTATTTGCAGAATATTATATTTATGGTACTATCAATATATAATAATATTTTTAATATAGAATTACAGGAGGTATTCAATGATTTGGGCTGATATTATTAAGATTTATCCTGAGCAATGGGTACTCATTGAAGCAATAGATGCAAGGACAGAAGGAGATAAAAGAATCGTAGAACAAATGGATGTTATCGGCAGTTTTGCAGATGACGGTGACGGTGCTTTTCAGAGATATACTGAATTACACAAGCTTCACAAGGAGCGTGAATATTATATTTACCATACTTCCAACACTGTCCTAAATATTGGAGTTAAAAAGTGGCTGGGGGTGCGGTTATAATGATTAGCATGAATTTAAGGGATGGTTTAATATATGTAGATGCAACTTTAGCTCATGGAAACAACAGTGTGACAATCAAGAATGCTTTGGTTGATACGGGTTCATCCTCAACAGTAATTTCAAGGGACATTGCACATACGTTAGGATTGAAGCCTGAGCCTACAGACATTATAAACTCTGTTCAAGGTATAGGCGGTTCAGAAACGGTTATTGAAAAGAAAATTGATGCAATAGAAATAGACAACGTAGCAGCTGCAAATTTCAATATACAAATTGGAGCTATGAATTATGGTATAGAAATAGATGCCATTATTGGTCTTGACCTATTAACAGCGTGTAGGACAGTAATGAATTTGAACGATTATATATTGACTGCAAATAAAGGTTAGAAAATACCAATTGGTTTATTAATTTTGACCAATAAGGAAATATATGTGGTTCTATATTTTTACTTTTCTGTATACTTCCTTACTCAGAACATGAATTCTTAGAGTAGCTAAAAAGGTATGAAAATAAGTATAAATAAGTATAAATAAGTATAAATAAGTATATTGTTACTATGCCCGATAAATTCTGGTATAGTCGGCAAGAGCATTATAATTATCAAAACTTTATATCAAACTTAAAAAGACATTTCCAATCCGGATCTGTCTTTTTTTGTACCCCAAAAACAAAAAAGGAGCTGAAACACATGTTACCAAACAATGTAATTCTTAAGAAGGAAAGCCTGGAGATAAACAATATGTATGTGAAAACTTTTCTTATTTCAGATTTTCCGGAAAATGCAGTGCCGGGAATGCTGTACATTATCACTCATGGAGAGCATACAGGCCCAGGAATTATAATAAACTATTCTATTCATACAAGACAGGCAGCACTTAAATTTGACTGGAAGATGAAGGCAAAGCTTCGAAGGCTGAAGAGAAACATTGATTCTCAGCAGACTGGTGATGTAGCTGATGAAGCAAGGAGTGAGGAGGTAAAATCTCTTGATTCATTGTTATATCTGAGAAATAAATCATCAGGCAGATATGCTGATGTATGGCTGTCTGTAACAATATCCTCTGATAACAGTACCCTATTTAAAAAGAGTATTGAGGAATTCGTTAATAAAATGGAATTTAAGGACTATAAGATCAAAGAGCTAAATTCCGAACAGCATAAAGCTCTTGATTTAGCATGGATAGGAGGGGGAGCTAATACATTCTTTGAAAGACATCATGGAAGGGTACTGGATATGGATGCTATGTCGGCATTTTACCCTTTTCTTGATGGAAGCATTAGTGATGGTCATGGAGCATATGTCGGGCATAGAGTTAAGGATGCAACGGCAGTATACAAAGATTTTACATACGGCTCAGACAATCAAAACACGATAGTTGTGGGAAGCTCAGACGAGGGAAAATCAACCTGGATAAAAGGAATGATTATATCGCTTTTGCTTGCAGGCTTCAAAGTATATGTTTTTGACGTTGATGGTGAGTATTTCAACCTTTGCAGGGCTGTTAACGGTACATGGGTTGATTACACAATGGGAACTGGTAAATATGTTGATCCAACTTTTATAGAAAGACCGGTTCTTGATGAAATTGACAGAGATGCTCTTGATGAAGATAGCCTTATCAGAGCTCAGCAATCGGATCAGGCAAGATATAATGAAGCCTTTTCAAATACAAGGGCAACTATAAGCTTACTGTCAGAGAATTTCACTGTTAAAAAGAAAAATGCATTTGGTCGGGCAATTACAGAAATGTGGGAAAGAGCAGGCATAATAAAAGCTGACCCTTCAACCTGGACAAGCAGAAATGGTGAAATAGGCTTACATCCTTTATACAGAATTATTAAAAAAAATGCTGAAGCAGGAGATGAGGGGGCTTTTGAATTAAAGGAAGATTTATGGACATATTTTGAAGGACCTGATAGTGACTTGTTTGCAAATGCCGAGTCAGGTGAATGGATGAAGGACTCTAACCTTATAGTTTTTCATGTAGCCAGCTCTGCAGATAATATTGTTGATCAGCAGATGGGAGCAGTGAAAATTATATCAACTACACACATGACCTGGCAGCAGATAAAAAGAGATAGAATTCTGAAAAGCAGATTTTCTGCTGAAGTATTTGATGAATGGCAGAGATTGAGAAAAAATCCTTATGCCAGAGCTCCTGTTTTCAGAAGTGTAACAACTGGACGTAAATTTAATGACCAGACAATCCTGGGCTTTAATGATCCATCCGTTCTGTTCACTGAAGACGGAGGGGAAGCATTGTGGGATAACACAAAATACAAAGTATTCTTCAGACTTGAAGAGAAATCTATTAAAAGGCTTGCTGAATCTGCGAGCATGCCCGAAGAAGTGGTTCAAAAATGGCTCACCTTGGATAAATACAATTTTATATTTAGACAGAGAAACGGCGGCAGGGATATTTACGACGTTCTCAAAATGGAATTGCCTCAAAGTGAGCTGTCAAGGCTTTCAAGTACAAGAGGAATAAATAAAAATTGACAAAGGAGTGGACAAGCTTGGAGTTGTTATTTTTAGGTGCAAAAAATAAACTCAAGAAAAAAATATTGCTTTGGTGTATAGGAGCAGGCCTGCCGGTTTTGCTTTTTTTATTTGTATTGTTAATTGCCTGTCTGATGCCGCTTTTAATATTTGGTGGTCAGGATATTTATAGATCACCTGTTACATATGATCAGTATTATGGAGCTGAGTCAGGCGGAGCAGAATTTAAACTTAGCGGGAAAGGGGAGTACTTCTTTCCGGTTGATACCAAAAAAATTATAATTGCTTCTGGATTTGGAATGAGAATACACCCTATCAAAAAAGTGCTTAAAATGCATGATGGTATTGATATAGACTGTGAAACTGGAACAATAATTTATGCAGCCGAGTCAGGAACTGTTTCATTTGCTGGAGAATCAGGAGGCTATGGAAACCTCATCAAAATAACGCATCAAAACGGGTATGTCACCTACTATGCACATCTTTCAAAAATATTGGTACCAGAAAACAGTGTTGTTCAAAGAGGACAGGTTATAGCTTATGCAGGCAGTACAGGTTTGTCTACCGGTCCTCATCTTCACTTTGAGGTCAGGAAGAATAATGAGCCTATAGACCCTAGTACCTTCTTGGGACTTATAAGAGTCATACCTGATGTTTTGCCTGATGATCTCAAATATATAGAAATAAATATTGATAATCTTAAAAAATGGTTGAATACCAGAAATTCAATACTTGCAGATGAACCATATACTTCTGCAATTATTAATGCTGCGAGAGAGTATGATGTAAACCCAATTCTGATGTTTGCTATCGTTGGACAGGAACAATCCTTCGTCCCTAGAACAGGTAAGAATGCTGTAAAGATAGCAAATAATCCATTTAATGTTTATCACAGCTGGTATGAATATAACACAAATGTCAGTAATTCAGCAAAAATAGCAGCCAATACAATAGTTAAACTAAGCAAAGACAGACCTGAATCAGTCAATCCTCTGGCATGGATTAATCTAAGAGGCGGAACCGGAGGTTATGCTGAAGATCCTAATTGGTGGATTGGAGTTTCTAAAATATTTAATCAAATAAAAAACAACATATAGATTTAAATTTCAAGTGAAATTATTTCGTTTGAAGTTAAATGATTATAAAAAAACATAAAACAATACGGATATTAATATTTGGCGAGCAAATTGAAAGTTATGGCTGAAATTTAATTAGTCTTAAGCTCCACAAAACTCATTATTCAGGAGGAAACATTGTTATGAAACAAAACAAGTATGTTTTTAAAATAGGTTCATCAGCACCAATAACAAGTGATGCTAATGACGAAAAAGGCACTCGAAAAGAAATATCAAACAAGGTTACTAAAAAAACAGGTCGTCCTCTAAAAATTCCTGGCAGATGTAAGTCGAAATACGTAAAGGTATTTTGCACTGAAGAAGATTATCAGGATTTTCGAAAATATTGTGATGATATAAATAGTTCTGGATCTGAGTTACTTTACAGATACCTTAAGAGGTTAATTAGAAGCAACAAAAAAATTTAAGACATTAAGCTACTAAATAAGTCCTTTATAGGTTCTTATTAAGTACCTAAAAAGCCATCTAAGGAGAGTGATAAAATGATTAGTTTTGTAGCATTTTTAGCTGTTTTAGCAATTGTTTTAATTGTTGCCGGAAAATATGCAGGAAAAACAATTATAAATGCTGTAAGGATAGGGGCATTTATTCTTGCAATGATATCTTTAATAAAAAACTGGGATGCAACTTATGAAGCTTTAGAAGCTTTTTTTAATAAAGCAATACCGTTTTTATTTGAAAGCATAAGTCAATTTCTATCATGGGCAATATCAAATTCCATTGAAATTTCTGATAAGGCCTTAAAAAATTTTATACGTTAGGGAGTGTGGTTAAGAGTGTTGAATATATTTGACATAAGTTTTTGGAAAAATTCAATAGTGATGCTGGTTTTTATTTTGTTTGCTGTGATTATAATACCTGAGCTGAAGGAGTGGTTTATTAATACCCCCTGGGATAATAAAACGAGCCGTATACCTAAAAATATGAATACAGAAAATACTAATAAAGTCAAACTGACTTTTAAAGAGTATTCATATAAAGCAGTATTTCGCACTGTGATGGGATATATGGCTATAGTTTGCATGGGTGTCATACTATTTGTGTTAAGGAACTTCTCAGCAGGTCTGAGTAATGCAATTAATAAAGGAAGCTTTAGAATTCCCAATACGCAGTATGTATTGAATATTAAATTTATAGGTTACTATTTAAATTTCTCTATCACATGGATAATCATCCTAATAGCAGGGTTATTAGCTTACTTACTGGTTAAGAAGATAACAAGAGCTAAAAACAGTACTTTAAAAGTACCTGAAAAATACCCAAACAAGGAAAAGGAGCAAAAGAGTAATCCAGTTATCGAAGGCTCATTGAGGCAGAATTGCCCACCTATTTCACTATTAAAGCAATATCAAATAAAAGAGGCTATAAAAAATGAAAATGTGAAATTGAAATTGCAGCAGTGCTTTAATGAGTACAACCTAAGCTTTTTATCTATAGTAAATGTTGAAGCAGGACCAACAATAACAAGATTTACTGTTAAGATGGATACAACAGGTAGGCTTAGTCAGCTTTTCAAAATTGAACGTGAAATATCTATGTATTTGGGAGTAGAGAGTATTTCCATGTCTTCATCTGCTAATGGAATTATAATTGATGTTCCTAATAGGGAGAAAACAAGTGTAAGCTTCAGAGAAATATTAGAGAACTTTTCAAAAATAAAGTCTATCAATCCATTACATATTCCTTTGGGAAAGACAGCAATAGGTAATCTTCAAACGCTTACATTAAACGAATCACCTCATTTATTAATAAGTGGCTCAACAGGATCAGGAAAGTCGGTATGCATTAACGAAATAATTATAAGTATTTTGTACAATGCAGCTCCAGAAGATGTTAGGTTTATATTTGTAGATCCTAAAGTAGTAGAAATGAGCTGTTATAACGGAATTCCTCATCTGCTAGCACCGGTTATCACAGAACCTGCTAAGGCCACAGCAATGCTGGAGTGGGCAGTACAAGAAATGGAGGAAAGATATAAAAAGCTGGCATCTGAAGGCGTTAGAAATATTCAAGCTTATAACGAAAAGTCAAAAAACAAAGAAAAAATGCCATCAATAGTAATAGTAATTGATGAATTGGCTGACCTGATGCTAGTAGCTAAAAAGGGTAAAAATAAAAATGAGAACTCTGTAGAAGAATCAATACAAAGACTTGGACAAAAAGCAAGAGCTGCTGGCATTCATTTAATAGTTGGTACACAACGTCCATCTGCAGATGTAATTACAGGAACAATAAAAACTAATATACCCACAAGAATAGCATTTCAGGTGGCTGACGGAATTAATTCAAGAATAATTATCGACTGCAACGGAGCCGAGAAACTATTGGGTAAGGGTGACGGGCTTCTGCTTACTCAAGGATCACTTTCAAGATTTCAGTCTGCATTTATATCAGATGAAGAAATAGAGAAGGTCGTTACCTGGTGGAAGAGCCAAAGTAAAGATAATGCTAATCAGGAATTACTTGATTTTGACCAGTCTGTCACTGAAAAGGAAAAAGAAATGGTTCAAGATAATAACTGCATGAATGATGTCCTTGAGGCTTTTAATAATAACGGTTCAGATTCAAATAAAGCTCAGTTAAGCGGAAATGAAGACTGCTACAATCAATTAAAAAAGTATATTGCCAAATTAGCATTGAGTGACGATGAGGAAGTTTTTCTCCCCAGTACCAGAAACATTGAGGAAGAGTTAGGAATAAATCATAGATACACAATAGAAAATCTTAAAAGATTAGCTGAGGAAGGCTGGGTTGTGAAGATTGGTGATAGTCCGAGAACTGTGAAATATCAAATTTTATTATCACAGGATGATGCAAGATTGGAACTAGATAATACTATTTTGAAGCAATAGCAAATTAGTAAAAATTTAATGCTTAATTTTTTGGTTACGGTTTTTGGTTACTATGTCTCAGAACCTTGATATTATAAGGGGTAGAGAGGTGGTAACCAAAAATAAATAACCAAAAACAATTCAAAGTTATTTACCTAATGTAAATTAGTTAGACGATTTTGGAAAATTTAACATAGGGTAAAATCTAATTCATTCTTAGTGCTTAAGTGGAATTATGTGTGGATTTATACAAACTGTATATCGGACAACATATTGGATGCCTTTCTTAACGTAGCCACTACTAAAAAAGGAACCACTTAAATGGCTCCAATTAAGAATAGCACTGGTTCACTTTTTGGTGCCCATTTAGAGTAGCGATTCCACTACTGTCATTTGGATCGTTACTTTTAATTTTAGCCATTATGTTTTTCCTATTAAAACGGTATATTATGGCTTATACTAACTGATTTGGTAACTCATATATTGCATACAGAGGTATATTGACAAGCCAATCTTCCTTTTTGTAGTCGCTCATGGAGGTTCGCACTAAAATATCGGGAGAAAACATGTCCTTGTAAGTCTTCAAACTTTTTGCTTTAAGGTTGGTTTCTGCTTTTACCTCTATGGGGATAATTGTACTTCCGTTGTCTATTACAAAGTCAATTTCAGAATTACCGCGGTCATTAGACCAATAATAGGTGTCAAGCTCTTTTGAGGTCTTCAGTTGCTGCAACACATACTGTTCTGTTAATGCGCCTTTGAATTCTTCAAAAAGAGCATTGCCGTCAAGCAGAGTCTTTGGGTTCAGCCTTGACATGCAGGATAACAAACCTACGTCCACAATAAATAGCTTAAAGGCCTTTAAGTCTTCATAAGCTTTAAGAGGTAGAGCAGGTTTTGTGATTCTTGAAACCTTAATTACAAGACCGCAGTCAATAAGCCAGAGCATTGCAAGTTCATATTCTCTTGCTCTTGCTCCTTCCTTGACAAGACCGTATATAAATTTCTTGTTTTCTTTTGCAAGCTGAGCAGGAATACTGTTCCAAATCAGGCGAATACGTGGCACAACTTCATTAGGTGCATGTTTTGAAAAATCCTGTTCATATGCTTCGAGTATTCTCTTTTGAATCTCCCGAACCTTATTGAAATCCTTATTCTGAGAGAAGTTCAAAACTACTTCGGGCATACCGCCCACAAAATAATAGTGCTTTAAAGCGTCAATGTATTTTGTTTTAAAGTTGGTAACCATAGCAAAGTCACCTTTTTTTAAGAGCTCAGCAAACTGCTCTTTTCCTGTAGCCATTAGAAACTCGGTGAAATTAAGAGGATATAAATCTAAAAATTCCACCTTGCCAACTGGAAAAGAAGTTCCTTCATGAAGAGCCACTCCAAGTAAACTCCCAGCTGCTATAAGCTGATAGTCGGGAGCGTTCTCGTTAAAATATTTCAAGGATTTCAAAGCATTAGGTACTTCCTGTACTTCGTCAAAGACAATTAGTGTGTTTTCAGTATTTATCTTAAATCCTGCTTCTAGTTCCAGTCCTAAAATAATGCGGGGAATATCCATATCACCAGAAAAGAGCTCATTCATTCTACTATTTCCATCAAAATTTATATAAACAGTATGGTCATAGAAGCTTTTTCCGAATTCACGCATAAGCCACGTTTTACCGACCTGCCTCGCACCTCTTATAATCAGGGGTTTTCTGTTAGGATTACTCTTCCACTTTTTTAAATCTTCGATAGCTTGTCTGAACATAGTTATATCCATGCCCCACATTTGGCACAAAACTCCGTTAAAGTATCGGCATGGACTCGGCACCTCCTTTTTTGTTTAATTCAATTCTTTAAACCTTATTCACCTCAAAAGATATTATAACACGAAGTAATCACATAATACAATTGAATTATGTGATTACTTATACAGAATTCATTAGTAAATAATGTGGAATTATAGAGGAAGTGGTCGGATTTTCTACTATGGATTTTGAAAGAGGTTTGGAATCCTTAACCTCTTTTTTAGCTCATTTTATTAAAATATATTTAAGATAGAATATGATATAATTGCATTGATAATATATTTTTTGGGGCAAACCATGAAACTAATTTAAAAAAATTTCATTTTACCAATGCCAGCTTCCTAACAAACCAGCTTCAGCAGGATCACCTGACATAGATATAAATAATCTAAATTCAATTGATGGGTGGTTTGTAGTAGGAGATAGTACTACTAGATTAAAATTTCTGTCACGTATCTTTGATACAGGATATTGCGTAATGAGCTTGGGCGATATACTGGTAAGAGTATTTTTGTTTATCGTATTATATTATTCTTTTAAGTCTATTAAGAATGATCCACATAAAGCTTAGAGAAAAAGGTTTATAAACGAAAATAAATTTAAAATAGTAAGAAGCTTGATATAAAGTAGGAGGAAACTGTGAAAAAATTTTGGGTTACTAGGTATGTTCATTTATTTAATGTATTTGTTATTATTCTAGGGGCATTATCATATTTTGATAAATTCCTTGGTTTAAGCCATATTGATCTTATACCTATATTTATTGTTGCATTTGCGACGTTCAATCAAATAAACATCTTATTTGCGTGTAGTATAGTTTATGAAGATAGCTTGACTCAAAAATCTCTAATACGAAAGATAATAATACCATGGAATGATATTAGATATATTAAGATACAACCATCTAATATACTGGTTAGAACATCAATTTGTGTATTTGGCAGTAACAAAAAAATCAACATAAATTCTTGGACTAAAAACTACAAAGAATTGTTACGATTTATAATTGCTAAGAGTAATTCGAATAGTAGTATAAAAATTGACCCATTGGTATTAGAAATAATAAAGTAGAATTTCTTATACAGGAAAATTTATATATTTCTTGTTCAGCTTCTGCAAGCTTTTATCTACAAGTGCAAGCTGACATTCATATGTTTCAATACTCATCACAACTAAATCGCCATATCCATTTTTTGTAATAAATATTGGTTCGTTTTGCTTGTGGTATAAATCTGATATTTCATTTGTATTTCGAAGGTCTGTTATAGGTCTTATTTGTGGCATAGTGTTATTAATAAGTGGCTCAACAGGATCAGGAAAGTCGGTATGCATTAACGAAATAATTATAAGTATTTTGTATAATGCAGCTCCAGAAGAGGTTAGGTTTATTTTTGTAGATCCTAAAGTAGTAGAAATAAGCTGTTATAACGGTATTCCTCATCTGCTTACACCAGTTATCACAGAACCTGCTAAGGCTACAGCAATGCTGGAGTGGGCAGTACAAGAAATGGAGGAAAGGTACAAAAAGCTGGCATCTGAAGGCGTCAGAAATATTCAATCTTATAACGAAAAGTCAAAAAACAAAGAAAAAATGCCATCAATAGTAATAGTAATTGATGAATTGGCTGACTTGATGCTAGTAGCTAAAAAAGGTAAAAATAAAAATGAGAACTCTGTAGAAGAATCAATTCAAAGGCTGGGACAAAAAGCAAGAGCTGCTGGCATTCATTTAATAGTTGGTACACAACGTCCATCTGCAGATGTAATTACCGGTACAATAAAAACTAATATACCCACAAGAATAGCATTTCAGGTGGCTGACGGAATTAATTCAAGAATAATTATTGACTGTAATGGAGCCGAAAAATTACTGGGTATAGGTGACGGGTTGCTGCTTACACCAGGATCACTTTCAAGATTTCAGTCCGCATTTATATCTGATGAAGAAATAGAGCGGGTTGTTGCCTGGTGGAAGAACCAAAGTAAAGATAATGCTAATCAGGAATTACTTGATTTTGACCAGGCTGTGACTGATAAGGAAAAAGAAATGGTTCGAGATAATAACTGCTTGAATGATGTCCCTGAGGCTGTTGGTAATAACAATTCAGATTTAAATAAAGCTCATTTAAGTGGAAATGAAGACTGTTACAATCAATTAAAACAATATATTGCCAAATTAGCATTAAGTGACGATGACGAAGTTTTTCTTCCCAGTACCAGAAACATTGAGGAAGAACTGGGAATAAATCATAGATACACAATAGAAAATCTTAAAAGATTAGCTGAGGAAGGCTGGATTGTGAAGATTGGTGATAGTCCGAGAACTGTGAAATATCAAATTTTATTATCACAGGATGATGCAAGATTGGAACTAGATAATTCTATTGAAGCAATAGCAAATTAGTAAAATTTAAGGTTTGATTTTTTGGTTACGGTTTTTGGTTACTATGTCATAGGACCTTGATATTATAAGGGGTAGAGAGGTGGTAACCAAAAATGAATAACCAAAAAAAGTCAAAGTTAAAATGAAATTTAATAAAAGAACATACTGTCTCTAACTTTTTCATAACTTTGCAAGTTTCACCTGCCTTTGGCACTTATTTCAAAACAAATCTTGAACATTAATTTAATTTACTTTTAAACATTCTAAAAATAATCGATTAAGCAAGTTCTATTTTTGACTAGAATGATACCTAGCCACAATCTCTTTCTAATAGTCTTTAAAATTCAGTAATACTACATTACTATATTAAATGATTACATTTTTTAAGTAATTAATTACTGAAAATTCCATTAAATTATATTAATATGTGAATGTGGTGAAATATTATATTAATGCTATAATAAGGTTTATATGTATGGTTATTAATCTTTTATAAATATCTGTAATTTTATGGAAGGAGAACTAAAAATGAATTCGGGTATCATTTGTTATATTTTTTATACTCCAGTAATGCTTCTCTGTATAATAGTTACTGCTATGCTGTTCTTTCGACTCAGAGTAACTAGAAGCGTAGTTAGTTTAGCTTTATTAAATATATTAGGTATTCTGTGGTTATTCTTTGGTGTAATAGAAAATATGTTAAAAAATCAGCCAAATAGCTTAACAGGTGTCAAATTAACTTTATTACCTGTATTTTTAATGCCATCATTCGTATTAATATTTATTATATTTCACACTGAAATTTTTAAAATCAAAGAACCAATAAAGGTTTACTTTTTATTTTTACCTTCATTAGCTTTGTGGTGCCCTGTACTATCAAGTAAATATCATAATCTTATCTTTGCTAATCCAAGTAATTATAATTCGACTTATCCTAAGTTTGGAATGTTTTTCTATATAAATTTTGTGTTATCCGCAATATATATACTCGGGAGTGTTGTAATTACTATTATTAAATCAAAAAGAGAAAAAACAAAAACAAAATATCTATTATTAGTTGGTTCAATAATGGCTCCTTACCTTGCGAGTGTTATTCCTCACATTCTAACAGAAGCAAATATTATAACTCCACCTTTTGATTTAACCCCTTTATTTTTTTCTGTTTTTGTATTCATAATTTCAATTATTATTCACTATTATAATCTATTTGAATTTATGCCGTATGGAAAAGATTTTTTTAATCAAACAAATGAAGCAGCCATTATTGTCGATGATAACGATAACATTATCGGATTTAATAAAAGTGCTTCACTTCTATTCGGTGAATGCTATAATAAAAAAAAAGTAGATTTTTTCTTTTATTCAATAGGTTTAAAAAATTCTTCGGGTGAATCTTTTGCTTTAAATACTCTAGGTAACATTCATTATGATACAAGTTATTTTAATCTTACTAATCAAAGCTCTTTACATTATAACCTTAATATAAATACCATCTCGCAAAAAAAAATAAAGATTATGACCTTTTACGATATTACTGATTATTACTATATTCAAGAAAAAATTAACGAAAGAAAGCATGTAGATGAAATATCTGATATAGGTTCTGAGCTACATGATGAAGTATGTAATGAGCTTTTTATGGTTCAGCAAACCTTGGATAACATAATGATAAAAATAGAAAAACAATTACCGATAGATTTCAATGAATATGACTTGTTATTAAAAAGACTTATGGATATCTATTCACGATTACGTCGATATGCAAATTGCTTAAGAGCTAATAAGCATATCACAGAAGCACTTGATACATTTATTGAACATAGTGACAATGAAAGTATTGATTTGATTCATTGCATTCATCTTACTATTGAAAAAGTCCGAACTTATGGTATAGATATGAAGGTCAAATTTACTCATGAAAATATAGACGTGTTACTTATGGCAGTTTCTGTATGCAGAAATATATCATTTATAATTAAAGAATCAATAGTAAACTCAATAAAACATAGTAAAGCCAAGCAATTAGAGGTTGCTTTATCCTATTTAAATGATGGTATATATATAACACTTAAAGACGACAGCAAAGACACGTCTATCTCTGGCTCACAAAAATTGAAAAGTATTGAACACAGGGTAAACTTGCTAAAAGGGCGTATTAATTACTTACCTGGTATTCGGTTTGGGTTTGGTATACATATTCCAAACAACTAATATATAGGAGGCTCGAACTCATGAAAGTATTAATGGTTGATGATGAAGTAATTATTCTTGACTTAATAGTTAATGGAATTAAATTGCTGGATGAAAAAGGTGAAATCGAGTTTATTGGTCTTGTTCCAACGGTAGAAGAAGCCATTGAATTTTGTAACAAAAAGCAAATGCCTGATCTAATTATAATGGATTTACAGTTCTACAAACATAGAACTGATGGTATATCAGCGACATTTACTATTAGAGAGATGTCAAAAGTTGTAAAAATACTAATCTTTTCTAATGCATATGAGCCTTTTATTGTTTTAAAGGCCTTTGATGCTGGAGCAGATGCATTTCTACCAAAAGGTATCAGAGCTAAAGAATTGTTAGACTATATAAAACGTACTTTTGCATCTAAATATAAAATTGTTCATCCCCAAATACGAGAGGAATTGAATGGTTATGATAATGAAGATATAAAGAAACTTATTATCAGAAAAGAGTTTAACTGTGGGTTATCTGAAACAGAAATAAAAGTTATTAAATATCTCCAATTGCCAGAAAATCTTTCTTTAGTAGACATCGCAAAAAAGATTGATTATGACTATAACTATGTAAAACAAGTAGTTTACAGAATTTATAAAACCCTTGGATTTGTGAGCCAAAATAATATGACTCAGAAACAACAACTCCTCGCATGGGCGAATGTAAATCTTATAGGCTATGATTATTTAATTAAATAATTACTAATTTATGGAAAAATATGACTGATAAAATTTATTTGTACAAGTAAAATATTAATTGTAAAGGTTGTGTTTTTTGCACCAACTACAAATTATAATAAAAGAGGTGTTTATTTATGAGAAAGTTTAAAGTTTTGAGGTTTATTTCGTTATTACTAATTTTTATGAATCTAGCTTCAATAGTTAATCCTTACTATGTTCAAGCAACAGGACTTGAAACTCCAAGTATTTCTAACCCAGATAATGGAGAGAACTACTCTATAGGAGATATGAAAGTAAATTGGCAGGACTGTGAAAATGCAGATTACTACACAGTATCATTACGAGATTTGACACAAGGAACATTATTAATTGATAAGGAAAGCACAACATCATCAAGATATACGATTGACGATAGTTACTTTACCGCTGGTCACCAATACCGAATTGCTGTAGGTGCTTTCGGAAATGGCAGTGAAGCATGGGACGAGGTTGAATTTAGTATTAAGAATGGTGAAGTAGAAAAGCCAGAAATATCAAATCCAAATGAAGGTGATATTTGTGAGGCTTCGGATATTAAAATAGATTGGCAAAACTGTGAAAATGCAGACTATTACACAGTATCATTACGAGACGTGACAGAAGATTCTTTATTAATTGATAAGGATAGTACAACATCTTCAAAATATACAATTAGTGCTAGATATTTTGCTGCAGGCCATAAGTATAGGGTTGCGGTGGGAGCTTTTGGAAGTGGCAGTGAAGCATGGGATGAGGTACAGTTCAGCGTCATTGCGACAAAGTATATGCTATCAGGCTACATAACAGACAGTGCGAATGGTAAATCATTGTCAGGAGTAACAGTGAACTTAAATGGCTCCAATAACTGGACTACTACAACCAACTCCAGTGGGTACTATGAGTTTAAAAATGTAGAAGTAAGTACTCATACCATATATGCATCAAAGACAGGATATATCGATTATGAACAGAACGTCAATGTATACAGTAATACCACAAACGATATAAGTATGATTCCGAGTGTGCAGAAATATAAATTGTCAGGCTACATAACAGACAGTGCGAGCGGTAAATCATTGTCAGGAGTAACAGTGAACTTAAATGGCTCTAATAACTGGACTACTACAACCAATTCCAGTGGGTACTATGAGTTTAAAAATGTAGAAGCCAGTACTCATACCATATATGCAACAAAGACAGGATATATAGACTGCGAACAGAACGTGGATGTTTACAGTAACACCACAAACGATATAAGAATGATTCTGAGTGTGCAGAAATATAAATTGTCAGGATACGTAAAAGATAGCAAAGCAGGAAAGGTACTGTCAGGAGTAGTAATAAAACTAAAAGGTACAAGTAACTGGAATACAACAACAAATTACAATGGATATTATGAGTTTAATAATGTTGAAGGCAATAAATATACTGTGTATGCTTCAAAGACAGGATATATAGACTTTGAACAGAACGTTGATGTGAATAGTAATACTACTGAAGATATAAGTATGATTCCAAATATACAGAAATTTAAAGTATCAGGTTATGTAAAAGATAGCAAAACAGGAAAGGCACTGTCTGGAGTAGCAATAAAACTAAAAGGTACAAGTAACTCGAATACAACAACAAATTACAATGGGTATTATGAGTTTAATAATGTGGAAGCCAACAAATATACCATATCTGCTTCAAAGACAGGATATATAGACTTTGAACAGAATGTGGAAGTAAAAAGTAATACTACTAAAGATATAAGCATGATTCCGAATGTACAAAAATTTAAAGTATCAGGTTACGTAAAAGATAGCAAAACAGGAATGGTACTGTCAGGAGTAGTAATAAAGCTAAAAGGTA
>JAEZIB010000037.1 GCA_023416275.1 Bacillota bacterium
ACACTGGGTAGGGTATAGAGTTTCAGGTAAGGCTAAAATTGGAGGTTAAGAATTTTTGTAATTGTAGCAATAATGAGCAGTTTGAGTCTGTTTCGATTCCATTTGCATCCATCCACTTGGTACAATTTTCTCTGACTCCTCTGTTTTTGCAAGTCCTGTACAAGCCGACTCCCGCAAATTTATCTGCCAGTAAAAGTGTGAGTTTTTGCTTATACCAGCAGTTTGACAGAAATCCTTTACATTTTGCCCACTGTCGAGTCGTGCTTTAATCACTTGTGCCCATTGCGACAATCGGTAATTGGTTGCAATTTTTTGTGAATCCATACAATCACTCCATTTCGGTTGAAAAAGTTTGCTTACTTTTTCAACTTTTCAACCTAATTTATCGTGATTGTAACACCTTTACAATTTTTATGCTTTGTGATGATATACTTAATGATTACAAAAATCAAATAATCTATCTGTATGCTAGGAAATTGTGTATGTCGAATTAACTCTATAATTGAAGGTATTTAAATATTTATGTCGAAAATACTATTACAGTTATAATTAGGAAATATGGATATGGTAATACACCAAAATGATATAACATTATATTAAAGGAACGAGTGGAGCTAAAAATGACAGAACTTAGAAATTGTAGACAATGTGGAAAGCTTTTTGGCAATGTGGGTGGTTCAAGTATCTGTCCCAAATGCCATGAGGCTGAAGAAGAAGTGTTTAGGTTAGTAAAAGAGTATATCTATGATAATCCTAATGCAACGGTATCCCAGGTATCAACTGAATTAGACGTAAGTGTTGCAAAAATCAAGCGTTACCTTAGAGAAGGCAGACTTGAAATTGTAGGTGATTCCAACATGTTCTTAGAATGTTTAAGTTGCGGAAAAGCAATAAAAACAGGTAAGGTATGCAGTGAATGTGCACAAGATATTGCAAATAGTTTTGAAGATACAGCTATAGAAATTGGTAAGGCAATAGCAAAACAAAATGCGGAAAAAAAGATTGATATGAGATTCCTCAAGGACAAGTAGCAGTGTGAATCCGAAGGAGGAAATTAGCATACCTAAGATTAGTACACAATATTCAGAAAAATGCTACTGCATGTAATCAATATTACCCGGCCCACTGTCAATGTGCCCACTGCTGCGCAAAATGAGCATACAGAGAAGTTGAATTACAGATCTTTAACTTTATGTTTACACTGTGTGAAGAAACCTAGATCCGATTATTTATATAAAACTAAAGCAAATAGTATTTGAAAGGTTAATATAGGCGATAGGAATGAACGAAATGAAATATGAACTGATACAAAACTTAGATAAGTTGCACACAACCGAATTAGGAATTAGCCGAATAAAAAAGAACCTTTCTTTAGATGTTGATGATGTAGTTAAATGGTGTAACGACAAAATACAGAACACCGATGCTACTATAACAAGGAGAGGGAAAAACTGGTATATCGACATAGAGGATTGTGCAATAACAGTGAATGCTTACAGCTATACCATTATTACCGCTCATAAGCTGATAAAATAGATTTGGATCGTTTAAACAGATTTAGATTTAACGATAAGCCCTAATTTCCCAGTATGTTTGAGGTTGTGTGAAAACATAAAATAATTTTATTTTTGTAAAAGTGGTGCTTCAGTAATGTATTTAAGAGATATTTGAGGCTGAAATGGATAATACATAGCTTTTTCTTAGTCAAAGTGGTGAGATAAAATTCTCTAATTTCGTTTTCACACAGCCTGGTTTACACTGGGTAGGGTATAGAGTTTCAGGTAAGGCTAAAATTGGAGGTTAAGAAATTTTGTAATTATAGCAATAATCTGCAGCTAGAGAGGGAAATGTGTTTTGGGATGTTTTTCTCTAAGTTTGCAGATGCTTTTTTATATAATCAATAGTATTGTAGCAATAATGGAAGGAGGGTTTATATTGACTTGTATGCAATTTAATATTTTGAATGGATAATGATTTAGAAATATGCAATAAGAATTGATTAGCTTAAAGAAAAATTCAGTTTACTATTAAGTTAACTATAAAATAACAAATAGCTAATAGAAACATAATCAGTAAACATTATAATTTAACGTGATACAAGCCTAAGTTAACTTAATTACAAAAGGGGGCAGTTTTAATGAAACACTGTAAAAAGATCAGTCTTTTTCTAGCAGTAGTTTTAATTCTTTCAACTCTTGTCTCAAGTGTTGCAATGGCAGAAAGTACTTATACGGTTAAGTCCGGAGATGTATTGTGGAAAATTGCGAAGCAGTATGGATTAAGCTGGGAGCAGCTGGCAGGGTACAATAAACTCATAAACCCACACTTGATTTTTGTCGGTCAGAAATTAACAATACCCGATGCAGAAAGTACATCAGATGCATCAAGTACACCAGTAGTTAATAATGATGTGACAGCAAATACTGTAGATATTTCACTTTTGGCAACTGCAGATTTGCACGGACGTATATATGCTTATGATTATGCAATTAATCAAGTCGATGAAGATGCGGGCTTGGCTAAAATTCAGACCTTGGTAAAACAAGAGAAAGCAAAAAACCCGAATGTTATCTTGATGGATGTTGGAGACACTGTACAGGATAACAGCGCAGAACTGTTTAATAAACTACCTGTACATCCTATGGTTCAGGCATTGAATACCATGGGTTATGATACATGGACAATTGGAAATCATGAGTTCAACTTTGAAAAGAGTTTTCTAGATAAGAATATAGCAGCTTTTAAAGGGGATGTACTGGCTGCAAATGTTTACATAGAGGACGGAAGACGTTTTGTTAAGCCTTATACCATTAAGGTTAAAAACGGTGTAAGAGTTGCAATTGTAGGATTAACTAACCCTAATATTCCCAGATGGGAAGCAAGTACTCCTGACCATTTTAAGGGCTTAAAGTTTATTAACACTATTGATGAAACTATAAAAGTGTTAAAAGAACTTGAAGGAAAGTATGATGTTCTTGTAGGAGCATTCCATGAAGGACGTGATGGTGAATATGGGGAAGCAGGAATTAAGGAAATTGCTGAGGCATGCCCGCAATTTGATGTAATTTTCGGTGCTCATGAACATGCAAAATACGATAATCTTGAGGTTAACGGAGTTAAGCTCATTGAACCGGGATCATACGGATGGGCTCTGGCAAAAGCTTCAGTCAGCGTTAAAAAAGTAGATAACAAATGGAAGGTTAACACTGTTGAAACCAAAAATTTAGAAACAGCTAACGTAGAAGAAGATAAGGATATCCTGAACAAATTTGCATTTGTACACAAGCAATCAGTAGAAGACGCAAACAAGATTATAGGTCAGATTACTGATGACTATATAAAGAATGTAGACTACATTACAGGTGCTGCACAAGTTACTACTATGCCCACCGCTCAAATTCAAGATACTTCACTGATTGATTTAATAAATGAAGTCCAGAAATATTATGCAAAAGCTCAAATAAGCTCAGCGGCGGCATTCAAAAATGATATGAATCTCAGGAAGGGCGACTTCAAGAAGAAGGATGTTGCAAATATCTATTTGTATCCAAACACACTTATGGGAGTAAATATTACCGGAGCCAATCTAAAAAAATATATGGAGTGGGCTGTAAGCTACTATAATACAACCAAGCCCGGTGACGTCACAATAAGCTTCAACCCTGACATACGTGGTTACAACTATGATATGTTTGAAGGTGTAACTTATGATATTGACATTTCACAAGAACCCGGAAATAGAATTAAGAATCTAAAATTAAATAGTACAGACGATATTAAAGATGATCAAATTTACAAGCTTACTGTTAATAACTACCGTTTTGGTACCTTATTAGCTAATGGTTGGGTAAAAAATGATGATAAATACTATGATTCATATTCTGAATTGCAGGATGCCGGACGTATCCGTGATTTAATCATCAAATATATCAAAGAAGTAAAGGGCGGTAAATCCACACCTTCTGTAAATAACAATTGGAAAATAATCGGTTTCAACTTCAACCATCCTTTGAAGGATACCGTATATGAAATGATTAAAAATGGTGAGCTTAAAATTCCTACTTCAGAAGACGGAAGAACACCAAACGTAAAATCCATTAATGCAAATGACCTTATAAAAAAAGGCAAAATTAAAACTGTTGATATTCTTTCCTTCAACGATTTCCACGGTAACGTTGCAGAGGAAGCAACAGGTAAGAATTTAGGTATGGCCAAACTGGTCGGAGCTGCTAAAGCTGCTTTAGAAGTAAATCCCAACACAATTATACTCTCGGCAGGAGATAATTATCAGGGTACTGCAATGTCAAATTTAAAATATGGAGCACCTGTTTCCGAAATGATGAAAGCCATGGGAGTATTGGCTTCTGCTATAGGGAATCACGAATTTGACTGGGGTACAGACAAAATTCAAAATTGGGCAAAGGATGGTAATTTCACATTCCTGGCATCAAACATATATGATAAAAGTACAGGTAAAACTGTAGAATGGGCAAAACCATATATCATAACAGAAAAGAGCGGCATCAAGATAGCCTTTATAGGTCTTGCAAATACTGAAACACCTAATTTGACAAAAACTGAGTATGTAGCAGGACTTGAATTTAAGGATTCTGCAGCTGCTGCACAGGAATGGATTAATTATCTGAAGGCAGGAAAAGCTGCTGAAGGCACTCCTGACGTTATTATAGCTCTAACTCACCTTGATTCGGCACAGGATTCAAAGACAAATGCAATTACCGGTCAAGCTGCTGAAATTTGCAATAAGGTTAAAGGACTCGATGGTGTTATTTCAGCACACAGCCATTTGAACGTAGCCGGTAAAGTAAACAATGTACCAGTAGTTCAGGGTCTCTATAATGGACGTGCTTTTGCAAAACTGACCATTTTACTTGATACTAATGGCAAAGTAAAAACTATTGTCCCTTCAGTAGAGCAGCTCTTCACCTATAAAAGCAGTATTACACCTGACCAAACTGCTGCTGATATATTCAATAAGTATGCTACTGAACTTAAGCCTATATTAGGAGAAAAATTGGGAACAGCAACAGCTGAATTTACACATGACAGGAATAGCAAGGGCACAGTATCACTTCTTGGCAAGTGGACCTGCGATGTTATGAAGAAGAAAACAGGTGTACAGGTAGCTATTCAAAACGGAGGCGGATTAAGAAGATCTATGCTTGCGGGAGACATAACAGTTGGTGACATGTATGAGATAATGCCTTTTGATAACTATCTCGTGACTCTGGAGTTACCTGGAGCAGATTTGAAGAAGGCCATAGATCATGGAATCAACAACCCATCTATTACGGACGGACAGTTCTCCGGTTTGAAAGTAACTTATGACTCAAAGGCAGAGTTTGAAAAGAGAATTGTAAGCATTACACTTGAAGATGGTACACCGATAAAAGATGACACATATTATACAGTTGTTATAAATGACTTCATGCTAACAGGCGGGGATAAGTATGACTTCTCTAAAGCAAGAAATGTAAAAAATACATATATTCCTATAAGAGACGCTCTGATAGATGCTGTTAAAGCTGAAAAAACAATATCACCTGTAAAGCAGGACTATATATCACCAATTGCTATACTAAAAACAATGTTTAAGATGGCTGCATAGTTTAGATACAATAAGTTATTCTCATGTTAATCCATATGGTAATTTTAAAATAGATATAAATGAAACAATTGCGTTATAATGAATATTAACATGTACATATAAAGGTATAATTAAACTCACTATGTTAGGTATATACCTAACATAGTGAGTTTTCAGTTAGTGACACAGATGTTGTCACTAACCCAATTTGGGATGTAAGCGTCAAACGTAAGCGCTCAATAAAAGAGCGCTGAAATATTGTAAAAAAGAGAACAGGGAACTAAAAATGAGAATATTATTTTCCAAATCTTCAATCAGGGATTTATTGGGTGTCTGTTTTTTCCCAAGGAGGATATAATTATGTACCATATAACTTTACTGTAAGCTTTAAGCAACAAAAACCTCATCAATAATATAATTTGACTGAAAATCTAAATATATAGCTCGCATAAAGTTCTTCGTATAAGGTCTTAATTATAGAATTTACTGTGTTTTAAGACCTTTTTTGGTATAATTATAAATGTAGTAACAATGGACTTAAATATATGCACAAGATAAATTTTTTTACCATAAGTCTGTGAGTAGTTATATTAATTTGAAGTAAAAACCCTATATTTTGCAGGTTGTGGCGTTTTACAAATGCCTACTAAACAATATATAAAAAAGAGGTGTTTATTTTTGAGAAAGTTTAAGGCTTTAAGGTTTATTTCATTATTACTAATTTTTATGACCCTAGCTTCAATAGTTAATCCTTACTATGTCCAAGCAACAGGACTAGAGACCCCAAGTATTTCTAACCCAGATAATGGAGAAGACTACTCAATAGGAGATATGAAAGTAAATTGGCAGAACTGTGAAAATGCAGACTATTACACAGTATCATTAAGAGATTTGACACGAGATAAATTACTAATTGATATGAAAAAAACAACAAAATCAAACTATACTATCAGTGCGAATAATTTTACTGCTGGTCATCAGTACCGAGTTGCGGTAGGTGCTTTCGGAAATGGTAGTGAAGAGTGGGATGAGATACAGTTTAGCATTAAAGATGTGCCCACTCCTGTTGTAGAAACACCAGAAATATCAAATCCAAATGAAGGTACTGCATATGAAGCTGTTAACATGAAAGTAGATTATACTGATGATTTGCGCTATGTTTGGAGAAGCATATGGATAAGAATAAAAGTGATGGTAGGTGAAGGTACTTGGTCTTGCATGTCTAATTAAAAAAAACATAATAAAAGATTACAATTACAATCACTATCTGCTATAAGTACTTGACTTATGGTTTTACAAAATATAACATTATAGTTCTAGCATTTATATGCCATAAATAAAAATGAAGTTGGGTGTTAATTGGATGAGGAAATGGTTATTGTTTGTTTTCATATTGTTCCGATGAAAAATGTTTCTGTAGATATAGTTCATGAAGAATTGTTCTTTGATATAAGTGTAAATGAAAATCCTGGACTTGCCTTGATAAAAGCAAAATATTATTTGAAGAGCAGTTATGATACAAACAAGGTATTACCAATTATAACTTGAATTAAAACTATGCAAATTATTTATGAATTATTAGATGCACATTATTGTTGGGAGAATTAAAAATTGTTATAAATACTATATTATTAAGTGAGGTCATATGTCAAAATATATTAAAAGCATTGTCTGGAGTGTATTTGTGGTAATTACGTACGTGGTTTTACAATTAGTGGTAACTGAAGTAATAGGAGAGGGAATATTTCACTTCCAACTAGACCATTCAGATCCCAAGTCATGGGGAGGATTTCTATTTGTTGAACAGTTAAATATCAATTTAATCTTGGTTATTCCGATAGTTATCTCAATGCTGATATATAGCATTCTTTATAGATTTATACTAAAAGAAAGCATAGAAACAAGCTACGGGTTTTCAAAAGCTGGAGTAAAAAATATTTTTATAGGTATGCTTATTGGATTTACTCTATCTCTACTAGGTTCATTAATACTAATTAATCAAGCATGGAATGAATTGGTATATAAAAAAGGGATTTTAAATCTATTTCAAATTTTTGAAAATCATGACATGCTAATTATAACTAAGAATACGTTTTTGGTTAATATTGTCTCAATAATAACAATGGCAGTAGTAATCCCGTTCTTTGAGGAAATTCTATTTAGAGGACTTATTCTTAATAAACTTAGAACATCGATGCCTATATGGGTAGCTATTATTTTGCAAGCATTATTATTCGGAATATTACGAGGTAACGTGCCTAGCGGAGCATATGCTTTTATAATAGGGCTACTACTTGGTGTTATATATATGATTACAAAATCTATATGGGTGACAGTAATAATTCATGCAATTTTAAATATTAATATTATGGCAATCAAAGAGATTAGTAATATGAGTGTACTTCTTGGATTTTCGTCATTTAATACTACAGAAGTTATTGATACATTTGTTTACAATAGTCTCATTGGGAATAAGCCAGATACAGGTCCAACAGGAATGCCTATAATGATAAACATTTTATTTGCAACAATAATATCTTTAGGACTAGTATTTCTGATAACTTGGCTTTGGAAGGCGAACAGCCGACATAGAGCAGTATCTGTTGTCAAGAATTTTTTGAATACGGTAAAAGTCGCTCGGAATTAAAAAGAGATATATTAAAGGTACGTAGGTTATTATGAGGTGGTTCGAATGATAATAGATGTTGAACAAACACTTTTACCTGAATCAGGTAAATACAAAGAAGTTATTTATGATATTGCAAGTTCTTGGAATTCACAAAAATGGATATGGATTAAATTTACAAACGATGATTATGAGGAGTGGTGTGGAGAATTTCGTGGTGAATTTAGGAACTTTGCATACACTGATAAGAATGAAAATATATTAATTCTCACATCAGACTATATGTATCAAATAAGTAGAACAAATGGTAAATTAAAAGATTATATAGAAAGGTCTGAATATATCAATGTAACTGCCTCACCAAATGGAGAATTCATTGTATCAGACTATTATGGAGTATATGTAATCAATAATAATATTAGGGATACCAGTGTGATAACTTTACCAATCCACTTAGACATGATTAAATTTTGTGGATGGAATGAAAACTCTTTGAGGATTGAAGCAGTTGAGTTTTGTAATTGGGATAATGTAGTAACAATAGACTTAAATATATGCACAAGAGAAATAACAGTTATAACTCAAACAAACCAAGTGAAATGAGGCATATTATGGATGATTTTAAATTAATCGAATTAGGTGAGATTAGATTTGGACCTAGGTATTATAATATTGAAATTAATGGTCTGTTAATTCCTGATAGAATATTTGGTGGAGAAACATACCGTTCTCTAGATAAAAGATATATTGTCTTACAAGAATGGATGTCTATTGAATATTCGAAAGGTCCTATAACTAGACCTTTTATAATTGATACATTAAATTTTACATATGCAATAATTTCAGAAGGTAAAAAAGGTTTTTCAAGTCGTTTTGATATTAGTGAAACTACATTGATATATCACCAAGAAAATACAGGTACTGGAATTAATAGGGAGTTTGAGTGTGATTTGAGTAAATTGAAATTTGAAAGCATGGATGTATTGTTTAACGAAGAGTAATAATACCATCTTAGTTTAATGCTTTGGAATAATAATAAATTTTATGTTGAAGCTTCAAATGGTATACAACATGACTATGGCAACGAAATTACTCTAATAGATCTAATTAGCAATGACTCTGAGTCAGTAGTGGATGAGGTTGAGCTAAAAATGCAGGTCAAGAAGCTCTATAGCAAAATGAAAGCAACTCTTAAAAGCAGAGAAAAGGTTGTACTGGAGCTAAGGTACGGTTTGCAAAACGGAACAAGTAAAACTCAGAGAGAAATAGCAAAAATGCTTGGTATTTCCAGATCATACGTATCGAGAATTGAAAAAAAAGCAATAAAAAAATTAAGTAAAGAACTAAAACCTGATAGTTGTCAATAGTGAACATAATCCCCCCAATCAAGCATAAAGAGTAATAATTTGTTTTAAGTGTAAAGCACCAATCGAAAAATGATTGGTGCTTTATAAATTTTTAGAAAGGTATAAGTACATTAGTGTGGATTGGATGGTTTGGCATCTGTAAAAACTACCAGTAAACTTTCTCTGGATGTGGTAGTGGATAGTGGGAATATTCCTAATTATCATATTATATGTACCCAACATGCAAGTGCTTTAATATACGTATTACTATCAAAGTAACATAATTATATAATTCATAAGTTAGTTAATCCAAGAGATATACAAAAAATCAAGAATACTGTACCTTTTATTGACGATATGAGTATGAAAATGTCAAGCTTATTAGCTTCAGAACAAGCTATTTTTTCTGAGACTGCATTTAACAGACCTAATATTGTACAAGTTAAGTTTGAAGAGGTTATTACAGAAGTTGAAAGTGATACTTTTAAACTTAAGGGCAAGTGGAGGAGGAAGGAAACAAGTTATGTAATGTAAGTAACTCAATCATTAGATAGATTGGAATAAAAGAAATTAATATAAATCTAGTTTATCGAATGGATTATTTTTAGAATAATATATTTTTGGTATTATCAATATATAGTCATTTTATTATAGAATACAGGAGGTATTCAATGATTTGGGCTGACATTAGAAAGCTTTATCCTGAGCAATGGGTACTCATTGAAGCAATAGATGCAAGGACAGAAGGAGATAAAAGAATTGTTGAACAAATGGATGTTATAGGCAGTTTTGCAGATGACGGTGACAGTGCTTTTCAGAGATATATTGGGTTACACAAGCTTCACAAGGAACGTAAATATTATATTTACCATACTTCCAACGCTGTCCTAAATATTGGAGTAAAAAAGTGGCTGGGGGTGCGGTTATAATGATTAGCCTGAATTTAAGGGATGGTTTAATATACGTAGATGCAACTTTAGCACATAGAAATAGCAGTGTGACAATCAAGAATGCTTTGGTTGATACGGGGCTTGCAATTTTGTATGCTATTAATGAATGGTAAGCTTATGAGTATTATGACAGACCTACTTCTTATTAACCATAAACAATTGGTAAGAGCGAGGTCGAAGGATAGCCAAAAAGTCTATTAGTGGGAATACTTTTCATATTTGCTTTTTTTGTTTATTGCATAGTTATGTATATAAGACAAAAGAGGACCGAGAAAATAACTTGAATTTAAATAAATTACATAAAAATGGAAACTATGTTTAAGGGAGTATTAAGATGAATCATAAAGATGGTAAACTAGCTAATAAAATTATGAGCAAAATGTCTACTTTCCTTTTTCAAATTCATGGAATAAAGCTGAGTATAGAAAAGCAGACTGTACAGAGCGAATAGCAACTATTTTACATAAACTAAATAGCTAGTAAATAAGAATAATAATATTCTAATTATTTCCACATGATTCCTTTTAGCAATTTACAAGACCTCCTTAATTACCTAAGTATTTACAAAATTTGATTATTACGTATAATTATTTTATGAGTATGTGTATAAGCAACTTATAAATAATTTAGCGAGGAGAATTTTGTATGAACTCAAAAAAATACATAATGTTATTATTATCTTGTATTATGGCTGTTTCTGTTTCTATTATGGATATACCTTCTGTTAATGCTGCTACAGGAATTAAGGACATAGTTTGCACACAGACATCGGCATATGCCTTAAAAGAAGATGGAACAGTATGGGCATGGGGAGTTAATTCAAATGGACAGCTTGGAAATGGAACAATAAATAACAGTTTTACTCCAGTACAGGTAAAAGGGTTGACTGGAGTAAAAGCAATAAGCTGTACACAGATAACAGCATATGCCTTGAAAGAAGATGGAACGGTATGGGCATGGGGAGCTAATTCGTATGGCCAGCTGGGAAATGGAACATTAAATAACAGCTTTATTCCAGTACAGGTAAATAGACTAAATAAAGTAAAGGCTGTAGTTTGAACTCAGACATCAGAATATGACTTAAAAGAAGATGGAACAGTATGGGCATGGGGAGTTAATTCAAAT
>JAEZIB010000091.1 GCA_023416275.1 Bacillota bacterium
TCTATGGTATCCTCCTTGAGAGGTGTGCATGTTTTTTATGCTGCCAAGTCTTAAATTGGGATTGATAAGCGACTCAGCCTTCATCCATGCTATTGGAAGAAAATTGTTATTTTCAATATCCTCAAACATTAATATTTTTTCACCTTCAAACACAACACTTTCTGATAATGTTCTCTTATAAGTCATTCCTCTCAAGTTAAAAAATTTATATAATAAAATTTCAACTATAACCATTAAAGGCAAGGTAAGTGCAATTTGAAAAAAAAGCATAAGACCTCCTTTTTAATCAATAAAATCATCAAGTCAATTACTAGCTCGAAAAACAATTTACACAATCGGTAAACATTTAATCAAATTTAAACTTTATAAATAAAATCACAAAGGTGAATTTACATAAAAAATAGGTTTAAACTCACTTCATATTCAATCATCAAACGCAGTTTATTCAAGTGGTACTTCTGTGTGCTCTATAATATCATTAATTATCTTTTCACCAGCATTAATATTTTGACCTGAAAGACCTTTAGGTATTATTCTATGAGCTAATACAGGCACTGCCATTGCTTTGACATCATCAGGAGTAACAAAACTTCTTCCACCTATTAAAGCCTTCACTTGAATTGCCTTCAGAAGGGCCAAAGAGCCTCTAGGACTAACACCTAAGTATACACTGGAATGTTTTCTGGAAGCTTCTGTTATTTTAGTTATGTACTCAAAAATATCATCTGATACTTTAACTGACGAGTAAATTTTTGAAGCTTCCACAATATCTTGAGATGAAACAACAGCCTTTAGCTCTGTAAGTGGGCTTCTTTCTTTAAATCTCTTTAAAATATCTATTTCGGACTTGCTATTCGGATACCCCATTGAAGTTTTAATTAAAAATCTATCCAACTGAGCCTCAGGCAATGGAAAAGTCCCTTGGATTTCTACTGGATTTTGGGTTGCGACAACAAGAAAGGGCAATGATAACTCCTTTGTTTCACCGTCTATAGTAACCTGCTTTTCCTCCATACACTCTAGCATAGCAGACTGGGTACGTGGTGTAGCACGATTAATCTCATCAGCCAACACTATATTAGAGAATATTGGACCAGGTCTAAATGTAAATTTGTTTTCTTTCTGATTATAGAAATTTATACCTGTAACATCTGACGGCAGAAGGTCTGGAGTAAACTGTATTCTGCGAAAATTACAATCTATTGATGCTGCTAATGCTCTGGCAAATACTGTTTTTCCTGTTCCCGGTACATCCTCAAGGAGCATGTGTCCGCCTGTAATTACGCAAATTAATGATAAATCTATTATGTTTTCTTTATCAACAATAACCTTTGAAACATTTTCTCTGATTTTTTCAACTATTAGCCCTATATCCTTCAGTTCCATAATGTTATACACACCCTTCACTTTTTTCCTAATTATAACATAAAAAATAAAAAATCTAGGGTCTTATGTTGTTCAATTAAGTTCTTAATATTGTCACTCTTACTGGCTTCACATTCCATATTGTAATATTTTTGCTATAATTTGTATAATCATGTTCAGTCTTATATTTAGATATGCTGCAGCTAATTTACTTACATATATTTTTTCTGATACAGTTATTTTTACTATAAATTTAATCCTTTGTATCTTTTTTCATACTTCTTTTGGCTCTAGGCTTGCCAAACAATTCATATATGCCCATGGCAAGCAAAAACACCCCAAATACTTTTTTCAATATACTTCCATCCATTGAAAGAGCTATTTTGGAGCCAATAACTGCTCCTCCTAAGCCTAGAAGCAGAATAGGTATCCCCGTTCTAAAATCCACATTTTTATTTTTAATATGGATTGCAAGAGCTACAATAGCAGTAGGAATAAAGAATAACAAATTAACACTCTGTGCCACATGCTGTTCAGGCTTAACAAAAAAAACAAGAGCTGGTATTAAAATTGCACCTCCACCTATTCCCATTCCACTTATAATTCCTGCTGCTAAACCAATCAGTACAACTATCATTCTGTAATTCTCACTTTTCTAATTTATTAGTAATACTATTTCGTATTTAAAAAATCATTTTAAAAGCAGCAATTATCATAAATGCCCCAAATATTTTTCTAAGTAATGCTGACGGGCACTTATTTAATAATAAAGCCCCTATTGCTCCTCCCATAACTCCACCCACCATAGCTTTCCAAGTTATGTTCCAATCCACGTAATTGTTTGATAAATAAAAGTAGGTGCTCACCAATGTTAATGGAAGTATAATAAGCAAGGCCGTTGCATGGGCTTTATGATCCTCTTCTCCCAGCAAAAACACCATAGCAGGCACAGCTATAGTTCCTCCTCCTGAACCAAAAAGCCCATTTGCTATCCCAGCAGCAACCCCAATTCCAATATATTTTACTATTTTTATAGTTCTTTTTGATACAGCCATTTATCCTTTTCCTCTAATTTTAATCATTAATCATTGAAATAATCATCTAGTCGAAAGTTATTATTCCCTATAATCTGCATAACATAAATAATACTATTCCATTTATAGATTTAAATTAGTATAGATAATATATACTGGTATTTATGATACCGTTTTCAGCATAAAATATATTATTAAACTTTCGCAGTTAAAAATTGTAGGTATGGGCGACTTTTACGCGAAAAAGTTGATTGTATTATTGAACCCTATTTGCTAAGTCAATAACCCTTGTATATTTTACCATTACAAATTATAATTTAATGTATATAATATAGGGCAAAACCAATTAATTTAATATGAGGTGTATATGGAAAACAATAGTAATAACGGTGCTAATGCTAATAAAAGCAGTGTGGGCACTTACAATTTTTTTAATGGTAAGTTATTTAGATACGGCTGTTATCTTTTATTGGGTTTATTGATAATCTTTATGTTCGGGAAAATTGATTTCTTCATTTCTCCAATTAAAAGCTTCATTTACTCAATAATCTTCCCCCTTCTATTCGGAGGCATACTTTATTATGTTTTAAGACCCCTTGTACGTCTGATTGAAAAAACAAAGCTTCCTCGTATTTTGGCTGTAATATTGTCGTTTTTAGTTGTGCTTTTAATGCTAACATTATTTGTTACGTATACAGGTACAGTAATTGGAACCCAGTTTAGCGAATTCAGGCAAAGCTTACCGTATATATATTCAAAAGCCCAAAGTACAATTAACAGTCTCTTAGATAGCAACTTTCTTAGTTATTTCAGTATTCCGGAAATACAAAGCCTTAACTTAACCGAAAAAATTTCTGAAATTGCAGGAAACATTACAAGAAGCTTGGGAACAGGGACTATCAATTTTATTGGGGCTATTACAAACATAGGTTCAATAATTATAATAATACCTATTGTTTTATTTTACTTCCTAATTGACAATCATAAATTTTCACCCTATGTTGTCAGATTTGTACCGATAAGACACAAAAGAAATGTTAGAGAAATATTGTCTGATATCGACTTAGTACTTTCTAATTACATTGCTGGACAGCTTTTGGTCGCTTTCCTCATTGGTATATTTATGTTTATAGGGTACTTGATTATTGGTCTTAAATATTCAATTATTCTAGCAATCTTTACAATGATAACCTGTATAATACCATTTTTTGGTCCTTGGCTGGGTATAATACCAGCTATCCTCTTGTCCTTTGCAACAGGAAATCCTTTTATGGCACTTAAGGTACTTATAGTTATGCTTGTTGTACAACAAATAGATAATAACTTTATTTCTCCGCAGGTTATGAAAAAAAGTATGGATATTCATCCACTTACAGTAATTCTTTTGTTAATGGGCATTATTCCTATATTAGGTTTTATAGGTTTACTAATAGTGATTCCGCTATATTCAGCCATTAAAGCAACTATTAAGAACATTGTTGAAATGTACTATCCTGATTATTCAAAAACATTAGATTTTGATAAGCCTGCTCAGAAAATACCACCAAAGAAAACCTGGAAAATACCTCTGCCAAAGAAAAAGCAATAGTATCAACTTTTGTAGTTAAAAATTGTAGCTGTGGGAAATAATCAACTGCGAAAGTTGAATAAATATTTTGAAACAAACCAGCTTTTATATAATATATGTTTATTTTAAGACAGTCATATCATTCTTAATACAATTGATATGGCTGCTTTTATTTATGCTTCAAATCAAATATAATCGAAGAAATTCTACTATTAAAGTTTAATTAGAGATAATATTGTTTTTTATGCATATATATTATAAGGAGTACTGGCAAGTAAAGGGGTGATGAATTCCATGCCAATTAGTTTATGCATCTTTACTGATTTCAAGGCGTGGATATAATTATGCAGAATAAGACAATGAGACTCATTATCATTTCTCTATTGTTAATGTCCTTTTCTATAGCTGCTATATGCTTGAGAGTCAGTAATCAGCATGAATATTCTCAGCATTGTATATTTGGTGGTTATATTAAACATGCTCCTAAAAGCAACGACATAGACATATATGAAAGCAGCTTATCAAGGCAAACCATTTCAATTATAAGCAAAAAAATGTCCGAAAAAAATGAAACTTTTTTTAGACCCTCAAGGCTTCCAGCAATAAACAATAGCTTTCCTGATATCAACAGTTTTTCACAGACATTTGTAAATGGTATTATCCCGCCATCGCTGATAGACAACCCAGAAAAAGCTATAATAAATTATTTTAGTGTTTTACAGCAAGCCTCTAACCTTACTGAGAATAAAAATGGTGGCTGCGGCAACGTAGGTTACTCTAAAACACCATATCCCGTTGCTTACAATTTTCTGTCTCAAAACAATAAAAAATCAATGCCGTATGATGAATATCTGGAATCTTTTGAAGGTATAGGCCATATAAATTTACTCAAAATAATACCCATTATTACCAATAATAAAGATGAATACAAATACTTTATTGAGCTTGAAATTTTAGAAGGAAGTAATGTCGGTGTTACAACCTTCAATTATTATACAGGTGAGCTTATCCTCACTAAATTGAAGAATTTATTCTATGTTGATTCATTATTTTTAATTCCAGAAGACTTCTTTTATGCAGCTTACCACGGATGGGTACATAATGCAGAGCTGTATGTTGAAATCATATATGGGAACTGGTGCGGCTTAATAATGAAACAATATGCTCCTGAGCAAGATGAGTACAAGAAAAAAATAATTATTGACGGTGTTGATAACAAGAAATATATGTTTGAGTTTGCTAAGCTTACTAATGGAACTGATATGCTTGTCAACTCATTGGTTAAAGAAGGCAATAACTGGATTCCTGTAGAAATTGAGGTAAAGAGGCAAAACCCTTAATGGCTAAGTACTGCTTGCTGAAAGATATAAACATACATAAAATCATTGGTGCTTTATGATATTTACAATTCAATAAAATGCTGTCGGAATATAACTGCCGCTGGGCAACCAAAGATTTATGGCAGTTATATCCCATTCCTGCAAACATCCTTAAGCTTTTAAGCTATCATATATCTTTCTTGCAAATGCCTTTGCTGCTTTTAAATCTTCTCCATCTGGTTTCTTTCTATTAAAGAATATAAAGTATTTTCCTTTGCAGGAAAATGTCTCATCAATAACATTTATCCCTTTTTCCTTAAGAAGAGACTTAACAGTATCCATCGCCCTATTATCCTCTCCTCCTTTTGTTCCAAATACTACTGCATTTTTAACCCTATTGTTATTTAATGTTCTAATAAACTCAATCATTTTAGGGTCTGGCTTTCCAGCGTATACTCCTGTTCCCAAAAAAAGCAACTGCACATTTTCTGGTGGATATGCAGGAGGTATTTGTTCTGTTTTTAACACCTCTAACTCCTCAGCTATTGCCTCAGCAACTTTTTTTGTATTTCCACCCTTACTGTAATACAAAACCCATGTTTTCATGCTTACCCTCCACATTTACATTTTATTTGAACCTTGAATTGATTCATTCAATTGTTACAATTTATATTATACAATTTTATCCTTAAAAAAATAACTGTTTTTTTATTTATATTTCCATTTCAATTTACCAGAATTCATATCATACCAGTCATCTATTGCCTCTATTTAAAAATCGCGACAGATTACTACTATTTCTAAAAAAAGCTGTAGGTGATGGAAAGGAAAATACTTACTGGATATTAGGTGGTTACTCCGGAGTCTTCAGAATTGTAAATTCCGAAGGTCAGGATTTTGTTGTCAAACAGTTTGGTGACTGCTCACAATTATCATCTGCATTAGCCACTGAAGATAGTGCCAAAGTTAGAAAAATACTATTCGAAGATTACAAGGATGAATTTTCAAATGTAGGTAATCGCACTCTTGAAATATATGAGCTGGATAAGGTTGAGCAGTTAATATTAGCCCAAGGAAACTAAATACAAAAACCAGCATACTAAAGCACATAATTGTATTTATAGTTTTATCCAAATAAATAGACAGATAAGTTAGCTACTCATATAGATCATTGGTTGTCCGAATATTTTTCCACAAAAGACTACCAAAAATTCGACTGCCTAATTTTACAATTTATTTCAAATAAGTATGTTAATATCTTAACGGGAACAAGTAGTATGTTTCCTAAATTTCAAACAAAAACCATAGGAGGTTAATTAAATGAAAAAAATATGCAGTATTATAGTTTTGCTTTCAGTGTCTATGCTTATCTTTAATGGGTGCAGTAGTACTGAAAAGCAGCAAACCATTGCCGATACTACACAGCAGGTTAAACAAGCTGTAAAGGATACTCCACGTCAGGTAGGGCAAAAGCAATATTCATCAAGTATAGAAGGGTTCGAATTTGATAAGTCCTACAATGAGGCCGACATAATTGCACAAGTTGAAATATTGGAATGGCTCGGAGAAAGTAATAACCCAGATGAAGGAGAATCAACATTTTTTAAAGCAAAGTTAGAAAAAACATATAAAAACACAGTAGATAATAGCTTAAAGGAAATAAGGTTATTACAGGATGGCAATTCACATTACACAAATAAAGAATTACCTTTATTTAAAATTGGTGACAAATTAATGCTATATCTAAAAAAGGCTGTAGGCGAAGGATATGAAGGTACTTACTGGATATTGGGTAGTTACTCCGGAGTCTTCAGAATTATAAATAC
This sequence comes from Bacillota bacterium, assembly GCA_023416275.1. Taxonomy (GTDB): domain Bacteria; phylum Bacillota; class Clostridia; order Acetivibrionales; family DSM-1351; genus Ruminiclostridium. The sequence goes on from JAEZIB010000091.1 coordinate 7,112, forward strand.
TGACGGTCAGGATTTTGTTGTCAAACAGGTTGGTTATTGTATTCCACTATCATCTGCAATAGCAACAGAGGACGGTGATAAAATCAGAAAAAAGCTAAAAAAAGATTACAAGATAGAATTTTCTGATATAGATAAACGCTTACCTGAAACATACAACCTAGATAAGGTTGAAAAACTAATAAAGGAGAGAAAGGATACGAAAGATGAAAAATAATATACTAAAGCTAATAATAGCATTTATATTCTTTACCATGATAAGTAGTCAAATTACATGTGCACATACAACACTTCAAGCTGGGACAATTCAGTGGGGAGAATTATCAGGATGGGGTATAAACGAGAGCATACATACAAATTCAAGCAATCTTACTTATTATTTTTATAGCGGTGACAGCAACTTGACTGATGCCTATAAAACTATAATAAGAAACGGTGCAAGTAAATGGAGCAGTTACGGAACAATAAGTGAAAGTTCATCAGGAACTGGAAAAATACATACTTATGAGAAAGCTAACACTAACGAAGTTGCTGCATTTTATGACCCTGCTACAAATTCCTCGGGACACTTAACCTATTGGGCACTCAGATTTAATCGTGCTAAAAATTTTACTGCAATAACCGCAGCCCATGAATTTGGTCATGCATATGGATTAATTGATTTGTACGCTGATAACAATATCGACAAATTGATGTATGGATATGAAATACGTACAGCAACAACGCCTACACCAACTGATATTCAAGGTTTTACGGTAATTACTGGGCAACACTCCTACCATTACTCATGGGCATATAAAGCAGTATACGGTTTTCCTGCAAGCATTCCAGTACATATGAGATATTGCACTACTTGCGGAGGATATATCACTGAAAGTTGCACACCAACTACTGGTATGTGTACAATATGTAGAATTATTCATTAACTATTTTAGATACTTGTTATAAGAATATTATCAATATAACAATAAAAAAGCAGAACCTTAAGTGATTAGCTCTGCTTTTTTATACTCTTTTATATAATCTACTGCCTTTATTCTCCTCCGTCGTTAAGAGGCACTACGATCCCGATTGCTCTTTCTAAGCATCTTTAGAGAACTTCACTCCCACAGTCTAAGAAAGGAGCTTATGGATAGCCTCCGCCGCCTTCTTTCCTGCACCCATTGCCAAAATAACTGTTGCTGCACCAGTTACCGCATCTCCGCCAGCATAAACTCCAGCCTTACTTGTTGCCCCTGTCTCTTCTTCTACTATAATTCCTCCCCAAGACTGAATATCAAGGCCGGGAGTAGTTTTCGAAATAAGAGGATTAGGTGATTGGCCTATTGCAATTATTACTGTTTCCAAATCAATAATATGCTCAGAACCCTTCTTTTCTACAGGTCTTCTTCTGCCCGATTTATCCGGTTCTCCAAGCTCCATTTCAACACATTCAATTCCTTTAACCCAACCGTCTTCAGTTCCAATTATCTGCTTAGGATTGGTCAACACCTTGAAAATAATGCCCTCTTCCTTTGCATGATGTACCTCTTCAAGTCTTGCAGGCATTTCAGCCTCGGAACGCCTGTATATAATATATACATTTTCGGCTCCCAGCCTTTTTGCACTTCTAGCCGCATCCATCGCAACATTTCCTCCGCCCACAACAGCTACATTTTTGCCAACAAACACAGGTGTGTCTGTATTTGGAAATTTATATGCACTCATTAAATTAATTCTTGTTAAAAATTCATTAGCTGAGTATACGCCATTATAGTTCTCTCCCGGAATTCCCATAAAGCTTGGCAATCCTGCTCCAGAGCCAATGAATACTGCCTTGTAGCCTTCTTCCTTGAGTTCATCAATAGAAAATACCTTTCCAATTACCATATTAGTTCTGATATCAACCCCCAGATCCTTTACAGTTTGAATTTCCTCTTGTACTAAGGCTTTAGGCAAACGGAACTCAGGTATACCGTACATCAGAACTCCGCCTGGAACATGAAAGGCCTCAAATATAGTCACCTCATAGCCCAATTTTGCAAGATCTCCAGCACAGGTTAAGCCTGCAGGACCTGAGCCGACAACTGCCACCTTGATTCCATTACTCTCGGCTTTTTTTACATCTTTACTTACGTTTTTCATATACCAGTCAGCAACAAATCTTTCCAGTCTGCCTATACCAACAGACTCACCTTTTTTTGCTCTGACACATAATTGTTCACATTGACTTTCCTGAGGACAAACTCTACCGCATACTGCAGGCAAACTGTTTGTTTCTTTAATTTTATAGTATGCCTCCTCAAACCTTGCATCTGCAACAAGCTGGATAAACTCTGGTATTTTTACATTTACAGGACACCCAGCAACACAAGGTTTAGTTTTACAATTGAGGCATCTTTGCGCCTCTTCAACTGCCATTTTTTCTTCATACCCCAAAGCAACCTCTTTAAAATTCTTGTTTCTTATATCCGGTTCCTGCTCTGGCATTTTTACCTTATTTAAAGACATATTAGGCATTTGTATCACCTCCAAGTCTGCAAGCATGCTTCTCTCCCGATTCCTTTTCCTGACTCTTGTACATGCCCTGTCTTCTCATTGCTTCATCAAAGTCAATTAAGTGTCCATCAAAATCAGGTCCATCCACACATGCAAATTTTGTTTCTCCGCCAACTGTAAGTCTACATCCGCCACACATTCCTGTGCCATCTATCATAATAGAATTCATACTGATAATAGTTTTAATTCCATATTCCTTTGTTAAATTGCTTACAGCCCTCATCATTACTAGTGGGCCTATAGCAATTACCAAATCATATTTATTTCCCTCATCAATTAATTGCTTTAGCACATTTGTTACAAAGCCCTTATTTCCATTTGAGCCGTCGTCTGTTGCAACTATCAGCTTATTGCTGACATTTGACATCTCTTCTTCTAATATAATAAGCTCTTTATTTCTGAATCCAGTTATTGCATGAACCTCAGCACCCAATGCATGAAGCTTTTTGGCCTGAGGGTAAGCAATAGCAGTACCTAAGCCACCGCCTACTACAGCTACCTTTTTATACCCCTCTAGATGTGAAGCAGTTCCTAAAGGTCCTACAAAATCCAGCAAATAGTCTCCCTCATTCATTTCTGACAACGCTTGAGTAGTCTTACCTACTAACTGATAAATTATTGTTACTGTTCCCTTATCTCTATCATAATCTGCTACAGTAAGAGGTATTCTCTCACCTGATTCAGATATTCTCAACATTATAAACTGACCAGGTTCAGCCTTCCGCGCAATAAATGGAGCATCTATTTCCATTAAAACTACAGTAGGATTTAATACTTGTTTTTTTATTATTTTAAACATTTTTGATACCTCCCATATGAAGAACATAAAAATTGCTTAATCCTCTTAATTATAGCTTAAATTAATTTATGTCACAACCCGTTCGGTTCTGACAAATGCTGTAATTCATAAATCAGAAATTTTAGAACTATTATATATACGGTTTATAGACTTTTATAAAAAATAAGTTCTTCAACGTAAATAAAATTGTTGGCAAGGGTAATTTATCAAATGAGAGTTGAGCTATTTGAATCTTACAATATTCTATAAATCTCTGTATCGATATTATTTGTTATAAGAGCATCTAATATCTCTTGCTCTGAAATAACCCTAACAATTCTCAAATTTTCATCAAGCACATTTACCATATGAAACATATTTGCATAATCCATTGCCTTTACTACTTCTGAAAGCTTAACATCCTTCATAACAGCAATTTCCTTTATAGGGTAAATACGTTGTTTAATTATCCGCGAACGTCTAAACAACAAATTTTTGATATTCATTAAGGCTGTTTCCTTTCTGCTTTCAGTTTTACTTAACAAAATATATATTCCAACAATAACCAAGCTGGCATTATAAAGAGTGTTTCTCAAAATTATCAATCCAAAAATAATAATAATAATCGAAAGAATTACAGTTATTGTATTCATATGTTTAGTAGCTTTAAAAAGGCCCGAATAATCAGATAACACTTCCATAGCTATTTTACCGCCATCCAACGGCAATATAGGCAATAAATTAAAAAATGCCAGCCAAATGTTAATATAGACTCCAACAGTGAACTCTATAGGAATAACTTGGCAGGCATATAAGAGATAAATTGCAATTGCAATTATTATGTTAACAGATGGCCCAGCTGAATATATAAATATCTTACTGCATTTCTTACAGCTATAATCTTCTATAGATGCACTAACACCTACGGGTAAAATTCTAAAGCAATAAATTGCTGCTCCTGAAATATATGCTGCTGCGATATGTCCTAATTCATGGGCAATAATAAACCCTACTGTTATAAAAAATTGAGTAGTAAAACTGCTTATTATAGCAATTATATAAATTGGAACAGTGAGAATATTTATACTAATAGTAACGTGCTTTATTCTAATTTTTATATCAAAATCAAGCATAAAAGCTATTTATTCAGATAATTCAGCAGTTTCTCCGGATCAACCGCTTTATTATCTTTCCACACCTCAAAGTGTAGGGAACCTGATAAGCCTTCAGTATCTCCCACCTTTGCAATAACATCACCTTGATTAATTTTCTGACCCTTTTTGGCAATAAGTGTTGAGCAAAATGCATATATGGTTTTTATTCCATCATTATGCTGTAGTTTTATATAATTTCCATATTCAGGTTTTGAACCTACCTCAATAACCTCACCTGCAAGAGCTGCCTTAATAGAGGTTCCCATATTTGCACTAATGTCAAGTCCAAGGTGAAAATCCGACTCACCAGTTAATGCACTCGTTCTTGTACCAAACAATGACACGTATTCACCCTTTATGGGTGTAATAAATGAGTACTTATCAGCAATAGCTTTAATTTCCGAGTCTCCTAGAAGCTCTATTTGGGATGTATCGGTAATACTTCCATAGTCAGTAGCATCCTCTTTATTATCTATACTTGCGCTAGAATTCTTGTCATCAATTAATTGACCGTTATTTTCACTTATCTTTGAGTTATCGTCAAACTCTTGAAGTTGCTGACTTTCATCCCTAAGATTTTCTGTTTGAAGTCCCTTTTCTGGTAAATTTATGCCTAAAGCAGTAACCATTTTTTTTATATACTTATTTGAATCATAGTTAGTAGTAGTAACAACTTTTACTTTAGATATAAATAAATTAGTTGCAGGAGTATTTGCTGCTTTACATAATGCGAAAACAGACAAAAATACCACAACCACAAGCAGCTGTACGGCAACTGTTATTGATAATAAATCATTGTCAGGTTCTCTTCTTCTATTCCTTTGAGCACCGGTCTGGCGTGAGTACTTTGGTCTCATAGTTATTTCGTTCAATCCCCCTCACCCTTTCTTTAGCGAATATCAAAATTTTGGGTCATGCTTCTTTACATTATATTTTTCTTTATTTAATTTTATTACTAATTATAACGCCTATATATAAAATGAAATTTTTCGATTGTAGAAAAAAATTCATTACATCAGCGGTATTTCAAGGAGGCTAGAAATATTCTCATTGCCTGAAAACCAAAGCAGTACCCGCTACTTATAGAAGTGGGGAACATTTTATTGCCTCGTTATATTTGTGAATAATGCAACGTCAGTTAGTATTTATCATGAAAATAACTATCCCAGAAAAATTTAATAGTAAAAAAAGCCCAGACAATGTCCCGGCTTTTTAAGCTTTTAATTTACATAACAGAAAAGTTTTAAGCTATCCTTACATAAAATTTTGATATTACTGATGTTTAACTATATAATTTTTATTAAAAAGATATCCCATAATTCTAGAATGTAAATAGATACTGTTTTTAAACTTCTCATAGCTTGAACCCAATAACTCTACTTTTCCCAATACTATGATAAACTATTGGCATCAAAAAAACGCAATACTATCCTATAGCTAAAATAAAAGCTCTTTGAGTATTATTCTCGAATTTGCTTGAGATTTTCTATCTCAACAGCTCTCTCCAAGCTAAGTCTTCGCGTTCTAAACCTTTAATTAGAACCTCAGCAGTCGCTATATTTGTAGCAAACGGAATATTATTTACATCACAGTGTTTAAACAGCAAAAAAGTATTTGCATCATTATCTACATTTACATCCCGAAAATAAATCAACAAGTCAATCTCATCACAAGCAATTCTCGCAGACAGCTGCTGAGAACCCAAACTCCCATAGGCCAGCAAATTAACGTTTAGCCCCGTTGCCTTGTTGATTAAAATGCCTGTAGACCGTGTTGCAATAAGATGATGATCTTGAAAAATCGACTTATAGGCTATGCAAAAACTAGCCATCAATTCTTTTTTATTATCATGAGCCATTAATGCTATGTTCATCTTATCAATCACATACCTTATAATTTATTTACCTGCATTTCTTACATTTCTTATAGGTATATTAGCTATCAACGCCGGAACAACTCTATCTCCATCATCACTTTTTGTTCTTGTAAGCTGAATATCAAGAGCTCCTTCGTCTATTTCCATATAGTGCTGAATTACCTTTATAATTTCTCCTTTTATCATATCTAAAAACTCAGGAGATACATTTGCTCTATCGTGAATAAGAACTAATTGCAGTCTTTCTTTGGCTACATCCTTTGATGGTTTTGATCTGCCAAAGATTTTTGAAAAATCAATCAGCATACTGTTTACCTCCTTATGTAGTTTTAAACCCTAACAATTTTTTAAACTTAAATAAAAATCCATCATCATTTTCAAGGTTCATTATAGGAACTTCCTCACCTTGGATTCTCTTGGTCACATTTCGGTAAGCTTGTCCTGCTAATGATTTATCGTCGTTAACTGCAGGCTCTCCTCTATTAGTTGAAATAACAATTTTTTCATCATCAGGAACCACACCTATTAAGTCAATAGCAAGAATATCAATAATATCATCAATACTCATCATATCGCCGCGTTTTACCATGTCGATTCTTACTCTGTTAATAAGGAGTTTTGGATTCCTGAGCTCATTTGCTTCTAACAATCCCACAATACGGTCAGCATCCCTGACTGCCGAAACCTCTGGTGTAGTTACAACAATGGCTCTGTTTGCTCCGGCAATTGCATTTTTGAAGCCTTGTTCAATTCCAGCAGGGCAATCAATTATGATATAGTCGAATTCATTTTTCAATTCACTAACTAAATTAATCATTTGTTCTGGTGTTACAGCTGATTTGTCCCTTGTTTGAGCAGCCGGCAGAAGATATAACCCCTCATATCGCTTATCCTTTATCAATGCCTGTTTAACTCTGCATACACCGTCAATTACATCTACAAGGTCATATACTATTCTATTTTCTAATCCCATTACAACATCAAGATTTCTTAGTCCAATATCAGTATCTATAAGCACGACTTTCTTACCAGCTAGTGCCAGACCTGTGCCAATATTTGCAGTTGTTGTTGTTTTACCAACCCCACCTTTGCCAGACGTAATTACAATTACCTCACCCATACAGCTGCCTCCAATTCTTATAAAACAAGATATATTTAAAAGAAAATATTCTTAAAATCTAAACTAATACATATAAAACTATATATTTGTTTTTTAAATTTGTCAATTACCTCTGGGGTAAAAAGCGTTCTACAAACAATTTATCATCCTTGACATATGCTACTTCAGGAATCAGGTTAGTACCAATGCCCTTTTCATCGTCAGGTGACCTGGTAATTATATCTCCGATGCGCAATTGCGTTGGGTTAAGCCCTAGTGCTGCTATGATAGCCTCCTTATTTCCATCACTGCCTGCATGAACTACCCCTCTAAGTAACCCCATTACTATAATATTTCCAGTAGCTTCAATAACAGCTCCCGGATTAACATCTCCTAATATAACTACGTTTCCGTCGAAGGTAATAAGCTGACCTGATCTAACAGTTCCTCTAAAGAATTTTGTTACCCCTTCATCTATACCTTTGAAATAAGTATACTTTTTAATTTGATTATTTCTTTCGTTTACATTGCCATTTGATGATACTTTGCCGACAGGCTTATTATTTTCTGATTTATCCTCGTCAAAAGATAGTATTTGTGCTCCGCTTTTCTCTTTTAGCAAATCAAAGAGTCTATCTCTTTCGTCAGAATTTAATGTACGGCCCTTGTATTTCACAGCTAATTTTGCTCCACGAAAAAATTTACCTGCACTATCAATCTTTATAAGCAAACTATTTACTAGCTCTTCAAAGCTTACATCATCTTTCAAAATAATTGTAAGCCCATTTACTGTTCCTTTAAAAGTAACTGCATTCTCATCCATAATTATTACCACGCCTCACATATAGCATATCACTTATAAATACCGGCATGGATTTGATCCCTCCTTTTTATCTAAAACAAGTGACTAATCATCTTGTCAATTCAACTATATCTCTTTTCACAGTGAAATCCTCGTTCTGTACACCTTTTATATCAAAATATTGTTTTAACACGTCACAAGCAATGGGTGCAGTATATGCGCCCAGTACTCCCCTCTCAACAACCACAGCAACAGCTATTTCAGGATTATCTGCAGGAGCATAGCATATAAACAATGCATTTGAAGAGTGATTTGCTTCATTTCCAGTTTCGGCAGTTCCAGTTTTACCAGCAACCTTAATAGGCAGTAAATCTACAAACGCAGATGATGCAGTTCCTCCCGGATCTTCACTATTAGCAACGGCTTTCATTCCTTCTTGAATAATAGCCATATTTTCTTTTTTAACAGGTAATATTTCATACTCTGGTTTAGTCTCTGTTACAATTGAACCATCATATTTAATTACTCTCTTAATAACATGTGGCTTAAATCTTTTACCGCCATTAGCTATCGTAGCAGTATAATTTGCCAGCTGTATTGGTGTGAAGCTGTTATAAAGCTGGCCTATAGCTGACTGAGCGGTATTAGTTTCTGTCCACGGATCTGGGTCAACCTTCGCTTTAAATTCTCTAGAGGATATGTTACCCATACTTTCATCTAATTCAATTCCTGTTTTATGTCCTAGTCCAAACTTGGTTGCCCACTTAACAATATTATTAATACCTACTTTATTACCTAACACATAGAAATATGGGTTACTGGATTTCTGGATTGCCTGAATCATATTAACCCATCCTAGACCCCCCTTATATGTCCTGTATTCTATTGACTTAAGCAGTATATCTCCATACTGAACATATCCTTTGTCAAAATACTTCTCATACGGGTTTATTACATTTTCTTCTAGGCCCGCAATACCAACAAGAGGTTTGTATGTTGAGCCTGGTGCATAAATACCTTTTGTAGCTCTGTTGTACTCAGAAGTTGTGGTATTTTTAGCATCATAAAGTGCACTTATAGCCTTTTGTGCTTCTTTATCACTGGCATCTGCTAGAAATATTGACGGATCATAGCTAGGGTAACTAGCTAAAGCTAATACGTCACCAGTCTTTACATCTAATGCTACAACTGCACCCGCATATGCATCCTTGTGGTTCTGGGAATTTTTTCTTTGTTTGATAATTGGAATATTCTTTTCCAGAGAATCCATTGCCGCCTTTTGTAGTCGCATATCTATTGTAAGCACCACATCACTTCCGGGCTTTACAGCCTCTTCACTGATGATTTTTGTTTTGCCGTTGTCATCAATCTCAATTCTTCTGTAGCCATTGGTACCTCTCAAATATCCTTCAGCCGTGAGTTCTATTCCAGACTTACCTATAATATCATTCATATTATAGCCTTCATCAGCATGCTTAATCAAATCATTTTCACTGACTGTCCTCACATATCCAATTAAATGAGCCGCATAATCGGCATCAACGTATTTTCTGCTGGGTACAGCATCAATTAATGCTCCAGGAAATTCATCAATTCTCTCTTCAACCTCAGCGACAGTAGCATTACTAATCATTTCTGCAATAACAGGATTTAAAGAATTATATCCCATTATCTCAAATCTTAATGTCATAATCTTGTAAGCTTCCTCATCAGAATACTTCTTGTCAATCTTAAACGCAGTATCCTTTAAATAATTGAATACATCTTTTGCAGAAGAAGCCTGATCGAATCCCTTAAAAGGATACACTGTTACATTTCTTAAAACTTTGATTCTGTCCTTACTTTTAGCTATTGCTGACCCAAACTCAATTGGATTATAAGTCAAATACTTAGTAAATGAATTTTTATATGAGTCACCGTTTTTCTCTAGTATTTTAGATAATTTTAATAGAATCTCATTTAACTGTTCTACAGTAGTTCCTGTTGTCATTAGCAATAGAGAAAAGCTGCTTGAATTAGTAGCTATAGGAACTCCATATCTATCAAGAATATTGCCTCTTTCAGCTAAAATTGTGCGCGATTTTAAGTTTATAGACTGAGATTGGTTGAAATAATTTTCACCCTGAATTAGCTGGATATTTACCAATTGATAAACAATTAATGCAAATATCAACACTATTATTATTCCTAAAATATTAAATCTATCCTTAAAAAATTGTTTCATTGTATAACCATGCCTATCCTTATATAATCGGCACAGTCTCAATCCCCCTATCACTATCAGATAAAAACAATATAATATTTATTGATATTTTGTTTTGAGGCAAAAGCCATTTTATTTAACCCACTAGAATACCCTTGCAAAGGATATTAATATCTATTTTTTCCTTGATTATAGAACCATCTCTTATTAATCTGAACAATTATAAAAAACAAAACTAATCCTAAAGCACTATTAAGTATTGCTTCCGGAAATATGATATTTCGAACAGTTAATATAACGTCTAAATGCATACCATATAAATAGGAACCAAAAATCATAGCACATTCGAATAAAACTGTTGATATAAAAGTACATATAACCATAACTAAAAGATTTTCTTTAAAAAATCTTTTGTTAATATTCCCCAACGCAAAGCCTAACAGCATTCCAAGCAAGGCTTGAAAACCCAAAGCAATACCTATTACTGCATCCATGCATAGCCCCACTGAAAAACCTACTGCTGCACCGTGGATTCTGCCTTCTAAAAGTGCAATACTGACAATTAATACTATCACTATATTGGGTATTACTCCAAATATGCTTATAAAGTTTAAGAAATTAACCTGAGCAATTACGAAGGTGAATATGAGTATAATGTAAAATATAACTTTATTCCTCATTTATCAGTAATCTCCATTTCTGAAGATATTTCTTCGGAACTCTTTTCTGTTGAAGTGCTTTTTAGTATTACCACATTGCTTAACCTTTTTAAATCAACAGCAGGCTCTACAATAGCATACTTGTCAAGATCACTTTCACCTTGTCTTACTTCTTTAACAGTTCCTATAATGATTCCTTTAGGATAAATCCCACCCATACCTGAAGTTTCAATTACGTCTCCTTGGGATAAATCTAAATCTACAGGGATATACTCTATTTTGCAAAGCCCTTCCTTAGATAGTTTTAAATCCCCTTTAACCACAACTAAATCACCAGTTTTAGATACTATTGCACTAGCTGCGCTTCCATCCTCTATTATACTGATTATTTTTGAGGAGAATGGTTGAGCTGCAGAGACCTTGCCAACAAGCCCTTTGCTTGTGATTACCGGCATATTATAGTTAATTCCGCTTGTAAATCCCTTATCTGTCAAAAATATATTAAAAAAGTTGCCAGAGTCCTTAGCTATAATGTTAACTCCCAAAAACTCAAAATCTTCTAACTCTTTTCTCATTTTAAGAACATTCTTTAAATCTTCGTTCTCACTTTTTAGTCTTAAGTACTCTGTTCTCTCATTATTGAATTTATCTATGGCTTCATTTAATTTCTTATTTTCAGCTCTCAGCTTTTCAACATCATTAAATAAGCCAACGCCTTCCTCAATCTGTTGACCTGCATATGAAAAGACCTTACCAACTGAAGTAAATGGTACTGAAATTAAATCTCCAAACCAATTCACGCTGCTGTTCGGATTTACAGACAGCCCAATACACACTATTAAAACTAGTGTAACTACTATTAGAATTAATGATTTACCTGTAAATAACCTCAAGAAACAACTTCACCCCACTAACTTGTTATCTATAAATCATTCATTACAATTACTTAAGTCTCTTAGGGGAAATTAGAACTTTTTTAAGAGTTTCAATTTCATCAAGCACCTTTGCTGTTCCAAGTGCTACACAATCTAATGGATTTTCTGCAATTGAAACAGGCATTCCGGTCTCTTGCATAATCAATTTATCAAGCCCATCTAGTAGCGCACCTCCACCAGTTAGCATAATACCTCTATCCATAATATCAGACGCAAGCTCAGGTGGAGTTTTTTCCAAAGTAAACTTTATTGAATCTATTATTGCATTAACAGGCTCCTTTAATGCTTCATTTATTTCTGATGATGTTATCTCAATATTCTTTGGTAAACCTGTTATTAAATCCCTTCCTCTTATTTCCATCTTTTCTTCTTTTGTCTTTGGGAATGCTCCGCCAATTTTAATCTTTATTTGTTCAGCAGAACGTTCTCCAATCATCAAGCTATATTCTTTTTTTATATAGTGTGCAATGGCATCATCCAATTCGTCACCAGCTACTCTCAGAGATTTACTTGTTACTATTCCTCCCAAGGAAATAACTGCAACTTCACTTGTTCCCCCACCTATATCTACCACCATACTTCCTGATGGCTCTTCAACAGGCAAGCTAGCACCTATTGCCGCTGCCATTGGCTCTTCAATCAAATATGCTTCCTTTGCTCCAGCCTGAAGCGTAGCATCTTCAACTGCTCTCTTCTCAACCTCTGTGACTCCCGATGGTACGCATATTACAACTCTTGGCTTACTAAAAACCCCATTTGATATAGCCTTTTTTATAAAATGCCTAATCATGCTCTGAGTAACGTCAAAATCAGCAATAACACCATCCTTCATTGGTCTAATAGCCACAATACTACCAGGTGTACGCCCAATCATCTCTTTTGCAGCCTCTCCTACAGCTAAAACCTCATTAGTTTTGGCATTAACAGCAACAACAGATGGCTCTCTCACTACTATTCCCTTACCCTTAACATGAACTAATGTATTTGCAGTCCCCAAATCTATTCCTATATCTCTCGCTAAAAAACCCATTTATATATCCTCCTGTAATGACTATTATTAAAAAATACACTTGTCTTTAAAGCTTATATATTTTCCATCCCCTATTATAATATGATCCAACACTCTTATTCCCAAAATATTGCCACACTCTTCAAGTCTTTGCGTCGTTTTAATATCTTCTGAACTGGGAGTCGGATCACCGCTTGGGTGATTATGAACAAATATAATACTATTGCAGCCACTTTTTATGGCCTCGCAAAAAACCTCTCGTGGATGAACAATTGAGGAATTTAAACTTCCAATTGAAACATCTATAATTTTAATCACCTGATTTTTTGTATCAAGTAAAAGTGCTTTGAATATCTCTTTCTTTAAATAACGCATTTCTTCCATCAAAAGTGTGTTAACATCTTTTGCACTCTTTATTACATGATGCACTATTCCGTCACTAGTTGCAATCCTTTTAGACAATTCTAGCACGGATTTTATTTGAATAGCTTTCACCTTGCCTATTCCTTTTATTTGCATTAGCTGTTCAATAGATAAATTATTCAAGGTTGAAAGTCTACCATCGTGAGACAGCTTTAGTACTAGCTGTGCTAATTCAACTGCAGTAAATGATTTTGTACCTGTCTTAATAATAACAGCTAGTAGCTCTGCATTTGATAGATGCTCAGAACCAACTGTTTCTAGCTTGTCATATGGTCTTTCACATAAAGGAAGTTCTTTAATTTTCAATCTGTCCATCTTTTTCCCCTAATTCAGTTATACTAAATATTACAAGTTCAAACCCAACTTTATCTGTATAAAGTATGCATTTACGTTACTATTCAACTACTTTGTACAGATAATTAACTCAACTTTCCCAAATAAAAGTTTATGGTGGGAGAATTATCAATAATTTGTTGCTGATTATACTCTATTTTTCATCAGATGCTGCATTCTCAAGATTAATTTTATATCCCAATTCTTCTAACATACATGATAATTTATAAATTGGCAACCCCATAACATTAAAATAACACCCATCTATTTTTTCAACAAGTAATGAGCCATATCCTTGAATTCCGTATGCACCAGCTTTGTCAAAAGGCTCTTTTGTTGAAATATATTCATTTAAAAATGCATCTGACTTATCAGATATTTTTACTTTAGTTATTTCATAATTACATATGCATTTTTTATCACTGGTTCTATACAAACAAAGCCCAGTTACAACCTGATGCCATTCACCCTTGAGGCTGGTCAGCATGTCAAAAGCATCCCTCTCATCTCTTGGCTTACCAAGCATTTTGTTATCTTTGACTACTATTGTATCTGCACCAATAACAATACAATCATCCTCAATTTGAGATACAATATCCTTGCATTTTTGACTTGCCAAGGACATAGCTACCTGTGATGGCTCCAATGTATTGTCTATAACTTCCTCAATATCAGAGGGTTTTACTTCAAAATCTAGACCTATTTGTGTTAATAATTGCTGTCTTCTAGGAGACGCTGATGCTAAAATAATATCTTTCACAATTTCACCATACCATATATAAATTTTATTATTTACATTTTCCAATAACCAAATATAACCTATACCATTATATATTTTTATAACTGATATTTCAAACATAAAGTAGATTCTTCAATATTTTTATTATAACGCCAAGATTAAAAATAAAATTTTTCGATGTACACAAATTTATACACCGTCAAAAACCGCTATTAAATCAGTGGCGTTTCATCGAGGCGAAGATATTCTCACCGACTGAAAGCCAAAGCAATACCCTCCACCTATAAAATTTGGGGTTATTTTCTTGCCTCGTTATATTATTTGTAAAACAGTAAAATATTAGTTATGTAAAATATGGTTTATATAATATAAATTACATACTTCTAAATGAATAATTATCAGAAAAACTGCTTCTCATTTTGTAATTTTGGAAGTATAATATAATAATAATTAGTATTTTAGGTTTTAACAAATAATTTAAGTGAGTTGGTGATTATATGAGAATTGAAAAAGTTAATGACAACGTATTGAGAGTAACTATCACTCTTAATGATCTCGAGGAAAGAAATATTGATTTAGGCTCTTTGAATTATAATTCACCAGCAGCTCAGGAGTTATTTTGGGATATGATGGAGAGAGCTGAAGAGGAATATGGTTTTGCATCACATGATTCTCAACTCATTTTTGAGGCTTCTCCAGAAAATGAAGAAGGATTTGTTGTGACAATTACCAAAATAGATTCTGACGGTGAATTTGAATCAATTCAGAAGTATATAAAAAGCAAATACAAAAATTCAGATTTAAGACAAAAGAAGAAGAAAAGTAAGGTTTGCTCTGCACTAAAAATTTATTGTTTCGAATCAATTGAAGATTTATGTACATTATGTAAGCGTATTTGCACATATTATAAAGGCGAAAGTTCAGTAATTAAGCATAAAGACAGCTATTATCTTTTGTTGACTGGAAGCTCTGCAACGTCATCAAAATCATTAGATGTTTTTATGTGTGAATATTCTACTCAGATTGTAAATGTTAGTTTCTTTGAAGGATATCTAAATGAATATGGACAAAAAATAATTTCTGATAATGCAATACAGACTTTGAGCAAGTATTTTTAATCAGATGCTTAGGAAGTTAAAATATCACATTGCTTTAATTTAACCTCAACTGGCCAAACGACCAGTTGAGAACGTCTGCTTAATAAATAGCATTAAATTTATATTTGTTTAATTGAGTATTTTATAGACAGAATACTTATTTCATTTTTTTCAAATACAGGTTACAGCATTAGCTGTAACCTGTACTATTATCTGTTGTTCATAACTAATTCGATTACCTTGCCATAAGCTTTAGCAATCTCAAAAATCTCATCATCAATTAAAGTATTTTCTTCTATTAAAACACTACCATCCTCATCATATATGGTTTTAGTAGCAGTTTTGCCATTTAGGTATTCTTTATGCTTCATTTCCATCATATCAGAAACAGCTCCAGAAGCAATTTCTTCTTCTGAAACATTGTTATTGGTTTGGTTTAAATTATGTTCTGAATTTTTTTTTTCAGTTTCCAATTGCTCAACTGAATTAGTTATCTGTGCTGCACTGTTCAAAAGAGTTGCCTCGACATCATCTTTAACCACCACAAGATTTTTTCCAAAGGTAATAATGCTGTCACGAGGAATAATTCTCACATTTTTTTGTGTAATATCAGCAATAAATTCAAGTCCAATAATTGTACAATTGTCATCTTCATTTACATATATATCTCCAATTTCACCAATTAGTCGGCCTTTTTTAGTTAATACCTTTGTACCCTTAACTTGAATATTTTTTTGAAGCAAATCAATAGCAGCAGGTATTTTGCTAATATCGTTTATAGCATCTTCATTTTCAATTGTTAATGCATACTCACCTATACCTAGAACATATTCTGTAGGAATAACCTTGGCACTGAGTATTTGAATGCCACTATCCACCACTACATAATCTATTGCTCCTTTTTCAGCATTAATTATTACAGTTTTGACTTTACCAACCTCAGTTCCATCTGATATGCTAATTATTGGTAATCCAATTATTTCTTTAGACTTTTTCATAAAAAAAGTACCCCCTTCAAAATTCCAAGAAAATCTTATTCATATTTATATTAAGCAATTCATAATTTCCTTTTTTACTTCTGGCTTAATTGCAGTTCCATATTGGCTAGCCAAAGTTTCCAAAATACTTATAGCCAATTCGTTCAAGCCAAGCTGTTTATACAGAGCACAAACATCAAGTACAATCCAAAGTATCATTTCAACATCCGGTTGTTTCTGTAATGCCCTCATATAGTACTCAATAGCTTCTTCTTTTTTATCGTCGCCTTTCTTTTGAAGAGCTTTAAGAACTAAAGTTTGTGCATCATTTACTTCCTCTGTTGAAAATTTTTCAAGTTTTGCTTCTGGTGCTGGGATTTGCGTTTCGCTTTCTGAAATATTAACTTCTAGAATTTCTTGTTTTTGCACATCAGCTTCCACCGCATTAATTTTAACTGTTTCAGCTTGTGGTACTACGGTCTCAGAAATTTGATCTCCCACATTATTATTATCTGAATAATAAATTTCTATTTCTTCAGACATATCAGAATTTATTGTTTCTATATTTTCTGATTGAATCATATTGTCATAGTCATCATTTACTTGGTCAGTAATGTCTGAATCTCGAGATTCCTCTTGCACAGTATATGTTACTTCATTAATAGTTTCTTCACATGCACATGCATCATCATAAGCAACATTATGTAAAGTAATATCACTATTTACCTCTTCTTTTTCTATACCCATTGTATCAATTTTTTGTTCAGTGTCAACTGGTTTTTTTAACATGTTTTCAGTATAACCATACTTAATTTTAGCTATAGCATTGTCAATTACGACACAGCAATCTATAGAAGCTAATTTATTAGGCATTGCTAATGATATGATTAAACTAATTACTAAAATGAAAATCAGAAAAATAATTAAAACTGCAAGTACAGATATTATAAAAGCAAAGCTTTTATTTATAAATATACTTTCTTTCAATAGTACCATTACTGCTTTAAAGACTGGCAAAAATGTAAATCCTAAAGTTATAGAACCAAGTGAGATCGACATCAATATTCCCAAATTTAACTCTTTTGCCCTGTACAGCAAATAGAAAGCAACTAGCGAGGTGACTATGATGATCAAAGTCGAAATTCCAGTATAAGACATAAGCGCCTCCACATTGGTATATCTATTATTATATATCTTCTTTTGCAAAAAACTATCTGACTAATTTAGATATATTCGTGATACTACAACAAAATTCCTGCTTATCTATTTGATTTTATCAAAAAGACAGTAGCTTTCGCTATATAATTTTATTTTAACACTTAATTTGATTGTTTGCATCTTAAATTAAAAACATTTTATTTGGTAAATTACAGTAATCAACGAATATATTCTCCATATATTTACATTATATAAATTTAAATCTCATTTCTAAATCATACAAAGAACATTTAAAATCTGCCATTAACTCAATAAAAACTTTTTTCAACCTCTCCAAAGTGAAGAGAGAAACAAGAATTAATCACCTAAAATGACAAAAAGCTTTTGGCTGTGCCTCAAATACTGAACATTTTTGATTCAATATTTAAATGCTCACAGCCGCAAGCTTTTTATAACGCCTAGATTCAAAATGAAATTTTTCGATTGTAGAAAAATTTCATTACATCAGCGGCGTGTAAGCGAGGCAGGAGATATTCTCACCGCCTGAAAACCAAAGCGGTACCCGCCACTTATAGAAGTAGGGGACATTTCTTGCCTCGTTATATGTTCTAGTTTAATATTTTAAGATTAAAATTATAAATTTGCTAAGTAATTACATATTAAGCTATATTACATTTTTGCAGCTATCTCACCAAGTGCTTGTATAACAGCATCGCCAACCTCATTTGTCTTTGCTGTACCACCCATATCCGGCGTCAAGCATTTCTTCTCTACCATTACCTTTTCTACTGCATCTAGTACTGCCTTTCCCCAGTTTTCATATCCAAAGAAGTCAAGCATCTGACTTACTGACCAGATAGATGCCAAAGGATTTGCTTTTCCCTGTCCTGCAATATCAGGTGCTGATCCATGAACAGGCTCAAACATTGAAGGAAAAGTACGCTCAGGATTTAAATTTGCTCCTGCAGCCAAGCCAAGTCCACCTGCAATAGCAGCACCAAGATCTGTGATTATATCTCCAAACAGATTTGAGGTTACTACTATCTGGAACCTTTCAGGCTGCTTTACAAAAAACATACATGCAGCGTCAACAAGATATGAGTATGTTTTAACATCTGGATATTCTTTTCCAATTTCCTCAAAAACCTCATCCCAGAAAACCATAGAGTAGTTAAGTGCATTTGCCTTACTGATACTTGTAAGTGTTTTTCCTTCTTTTCTTGCCAATTCATAAGCATATCTGATTACACGTTCACAGCCTTTACGTGAGAATACACCTGTTTGAAGTACTACCTCTTCAGGTTTTCCTTTAAACAGCCAGTCTCCTGCTCCCGCATACTCACCTTCACTGTTTTCTCGCACAACAACCATATCAATTTGACTGCGGTCAACATCCTTTAACGGACACTCCGCACCATTAAGGAGCTTTACAGGACGAAGATTTATATACTGGTCAAAGCCCTTTCTTATTTTCAATAGTAATCCCCAAAGAGAAATGTGGTCTGGTACACCTGGATAACCAACAGCTCCCAAATAAATTGCATCAAATTTTTCCAAGGTTTCCATGCCATCATCTGCAATCATTTTGCCAGTTTTTACATAATACTCGCATCCCCAAGGAAAGTCAGTAAATTCAAAATTTACTTCTGGATTCAATTTGGATACTGCTTTTAATACCTTTACACCTTCGCCTATTACCTCAGGCCCTATTCCATCACCTGCAATTACAGCTATCTTGTGTGATTTCATTTCATTTTACACCCCTAACAAATATTTATATAATTTAAAAATAATATTATTCTACATATTTATTTTGTAGATAATGCATTTTTTAAAACAGTTTTCATATCTGAAGCACAAATAAACTTCAGAGACTTTCTTACATTTTCAGGTATATCATCAATATCCTTTTTATTATCTATAGGGATAATTACTGTTTCTATACCAGCTCTATGTGCAGCAAGCACCTTTTCCTTCAAGCCACCTATTGGCAGAACTCTTCCTCTAAGTGTTATCTCTCCTGTCATAGCAACCTTTCTATCTACAGGTACTCCTGATAATGCAGAAACCATTGCTGTTGCAAGAGTTATTCCTGCTGAAGGTCCATCCTTTGGAGTGGCACCCTCTGGTACATGAATATGAATATCATTCTTTTCATAAAAATCTTCTGAAATCTTGAGTTCTTTACACACTGACCTGATAAAACTTATTGCAGCTTTAGCAGACTCCTTCATAACATCTCCTAAATGACCTGTTAGCTCTAGTTTTCCGTTTCCAGGCATTATGTTTACTTCAATAGACAATGTTACTCCACCAACTGAAGTCCAGGCAAGCCCAGTAGCAATACCTATTTCATCATGCTCATTCGCATAATCAAATCTGAATTTCTTTATACCAAGATACTTATCCAAATTGGATCGAGAAATAGTTATAGTTCTTCTGTTCTCAGAAACAATTGCTTTAGCAACCTTTCTGCAAATAGCTCCTATCTCTCTTTCAAGGTTTCTTACTCCTGCTTCTTTTGTATAAAAATTAATAACATCTCTTATAGTTTCTTCATCAATCTTTAAATTCCTAGATGTCAAACCATGAAGTTCAATCTGCTTTGGAAGCAGATATTTCATTGCAATATTGGCTTTATCCTCTTCTGTGTAGGATGAAAGCTCAAGAACTTCCATTCTGTCTAGCAAAGGTCTAGGAACAGTATCTAAGCTATTTGCAGTTGTTAAAAACAAAACATTTGACAAACTAAAAGGCAATTCCAAATAATGATCTCTAAAAGCAAAATTTTGCTCAGAATCCAGAACCTCCAGCATGGCTGAAGCTGGATCTCCTCTGAAATCACTGCTCATCTTGTCTATCTCGTCCAGCAGAATCAAAGGATTATTTGAACCAGCCTGTTTCAACGCAGCAATTATTCTGCCTGGCATTGAACCAACATAGGTTCTCCTGTGTCCACGTATTTCAGACTCATCCTTAACACCACCAAGAGATATACGTACATAATTTCTATTTAGCGCCTTTGCAATTGATTTTGCAATAGAAGTTTTACCAACACCCGGTGGTCCTACCAAACATAAAATCGGACCCTTAAGACTATTTTTGAGCTTCTGTACAGCCAGATATTCAATTATACGTTCCTTAACCTTAATAAGCCCATAATGGTCCTGATCTAACACTTCTTCTGCAAAGCCCAAATCAATAATCTCATCTGTGGTTTTGCTCCAAGGCAAGTCAAAAATCCAATCAATATATGTTCTTATTACGCTCCCTTCAGCCGAACCCTGAGGGGTTTTCAATAATCTGTCAAGCTCCTTTAAGACCTTCTTTTCAACATCCTCAGGAAATCCTGCCTCCTGAATCCTTGATTTATATTCCTCAACCTCACCGGTAACCCCTTCTTTGTCACCTAGTTCAGTCTGGATAGCTTTCATCTGCTCTCTAAGGTAATACTCCTTTTGTACCTTGTCTATTTGTTTTCTTACCTTAGAATTTATATCCTTTTCTATTTCAAGTATTTCTGTTTCTTGATATAGAATCTGTAAAAGCTTTTCTATCCTTCGTAGCGGATGAAATTCTGAAAGAATTTGCTGTTTTTGTTCCAATTTTAAAGGTATATTATTGGCAATAATATCTGATATTTGGCTGATATTGTCAATATCAGAAACTGTCAATGCCGCATCTGGAGAAACCTTACCACTCAGCTTAACATAGCCCTCAAACATTGAAACTAATCTTCTTTTTAAGGCTTCTATCTCATTAGTATCAAATTTCTCATCTGTTTCAGGCTCCAAAACCTCAACAGAAAAGAAAGGTTCCTTCTGAACCACATTTTTTATTTCTGCTCTGCTTATTCCCTCAACCAACACCCGAATAGTGTCTCCTTGAAGCTTTAGAAGCTGCTTGACCTTTGATATAGTACCGATTGAATAAATATCATCCACATCAGGAGAATCTGAAGAGGCATCCTTTTGTGCAACCAAAAAAATCAACTGATCATTAATCATTGCTTCTTCAAGAGCTTTAATTGATTTTTGCCTTCCAACATCAAAATATAATGTCATAAACGGAAATACTGTCAATCCGCGTAATGGTAACAATGGTAGTATTTTTGACATATTTATCCTCTCTATTATATAAATTCTGATTTCTCAAACAAAATACTAAAACTATATTACACCTAATATAATTGCATTAATCATTATACCCTTGATAATGTTTGAGTTCAACAAAAATGGTATAAATCTCAATTTAATTGCTTCTAAGTACCAGTCCTCTTTCCGCATCTACTGTCACAACCGATCCGGTTTTCAAGATTTTAGTAGCATTTTCTGCTCCCACTATAACTGGAATATCCAGTGCCAAGCCTACTGTAGCACTATGACTTGCCTGTCCACCTTCTTCTACTACTATTGCTGCAGCTCTTTTAATAATTGGTAGCATACTGTTATCTGTAAAAGGTACTACAAGAATATTTCCATCAATAAAAATGTCTAAAGCTTCTTTTGGTGTAGA
The DNA here is from genome assembly GCA_023416275.1 of Bacillota bacterium. GTDB lineage: Bacteria > Bacillota > Clostridia > Acetivibrionales > DSM-1351 > Ruminiclostridium. The sequence continues at coordinate 29,404 of JAEZIB010000091.1, forward strand.
TGCAACGCATAACTCACCTGTTGCCGAAGTTTCACCTATTCCAGTACCCTGTACTAATACTTTGCCCACAATATGCACTTTCAATGTATTTGTTGTTCCACTTATTCCTGTAGGCACTCCTGCTGTTATAACGGCTAAATCGCCATTTTTAACAAAACCTGATTCAAGAGCCTTTTCTATTCCCATATCAAACAGCTCATCCGTTGTAGTCGCCATTTTAACTAGATAAGGAGTTACACCCCATGATAAATTCAGCTGTCTCTGTACCTTTGGATTTACCGTAGTTGCAATAATAGGACATGCCGGACGGAATCTGGCTACCATTCTGGCAGTGTGACCCGACTGGGTAACTGTAATAATTGCAGATGCTTTCAAATCAAGAGCAGTTGTACAGGTAGCATGGCTAATAGCATTTGTTACACTTGTGCTTATTTCAGTTATTTCAGTATCAAATCTCTTCCAATAATTCACTGCACTTTCTGCCTTTTCAGCAATTTTCCTCATAACCTCCAACGCTTCAACCGGATGCTTTCCTGAAGCCGTTTCTCCTGAAAGCATAACGCCACTTGTACCATCAAAAATGGCATTGGCAACATCACTTGCCTCTGCACGTGTTGGTCTTGGATTCCTAATCATTGAGTCTAACATTTGAGTTGCAGTAATAACCGGTTTACCATTTCTAAAACACTTCTGTATAATGTTTTTCTGAACGATAGGAACCTCCTCAACAGGGATTTCAACTCCCAAATCACCTCTGGCAACCATTATTCCATCAGAAACCTTAAGAATCTCATCAAAATTAGTAATTCCTTCTCTATTTTCAATTTTTGAAATAATTAGAATATCACTGCCGCCGTTCTTTTCAAGTATCTTTCTGATTTCTACTACGTCAGCTGCTTTTCGAACAAAAGAAGCAGCAATTATATCAAAGTCATTTTCAATTCCAAATTTAATATCCTCAATATCCTGACTAGTTAATGCGGGCAATTTCATTTTTGCCCCAGGAATATTAATTCCTTTGTTGTTGCCAATAGTCCCACCATTAAGAACAACACAGAAGATGTCTTTATTTTTAACTTCTATAACCTCAAGCTCAACCAAGCCATCATCAATTAAAACCTTACTTCCTCTTGAAACATCCTTGTAAAGCTCTTTATAAGAAATTGTACATTGTGTTTCATCACCAATTATATCTTTGTTAACCAGAACATATTCTGCGTTCTCCTTTAGAGTAGCCTTTCCGTCTTTAAAGCTGCCCGTTCTTACCTCAGGACCTTTAGTATCAAGCAATAATGGAATTGGTAAATTGAGTTCATCTCTAATACTTTTAAATAAATCTAATCTTTTTTTATGTTCTTCATGTGTGCCATGTGAAAAGTTAATTCTTGCTACATTCATCCCACCAAGCATCATTTTTCTAAGTATAGCCTCATTATCTGAAGCAGGACCTAACGTACATATAATTTTCGTTTTTCTCATATAACCTCCATAATAACTTCAAATCTTTTAATATATTTATCTATGCCTTTATTTAGTACAGCTCCATTGCTGCATGAACGCTATTTACAATTACTTACTGGTTTCTATTTTCATCACTTTAATCAATTTTGTACATAAAAGTATATGGGTGCCAACTATATGTTTTGAATATCTAGTATAATAATTCATATTTAAAAAATTGTCTATCTTTATTATATACTAAATGTTATCATTTTCAGCTTTATTATACCACCAACATTATATATTTATTTTATTTTTTATAATTATAAATATTGTGCTCCTATAAAAAACCCGAGACAATAAAAGTAATATTAACTTTTACCACTCGGGTTAGAATAAAATACTATACTATTTTTAGTGCTTTCATCTTATCTCTGATCAATTGGAATATACTCTTTTGCCTTTGAAATACTCTTGTAGGCCGGTCTGATAATCTTTTGGTTGCTGATAACCTCTTCTATTCTATGCGCACACCAGCCCACAATTCTAGCCACTGCAAACAGCGGTGTAAACAGCTCTGCTGGAATTCCTAATGCATCATACACAAAACCCGAATAGAAGTCTACATTAGCGCAAATATTCTTTGATGTGCCTTTTTTCTCACAGAATACATCAGGTCCAATTTTTTCAACAGTTTCATAGAATAAAAACTCTTTTTCTCTGCCCTTTTCAATAGCAAGTTGATGTGCTTTTTCCTTCAATAATGTTGTTCTAGGGTCAGATAAGGTATAGACCGCATGACCTAGACCATAAATAAGTCCTGCATTATCAAAAGCTTGTTTGTCCATAATTTTTGTTAAATAATTTCTGATTTCTTCTTCATCATTCCAATCAGAAACATTTTCTTTTATATTTTCCAACATATTCATAGCCTTAATGTTTGCTCCACCATGCTTTGGTCCCTTAAGTGAGCCAACAGCCGCAGCAATGGCTGAATAAGTGTCTGTTTCAGTAGAAGATACTACTCTTGCAGCAAATGTAGAATTGTTTCCACCACCATGTTCTGCATGAAGCACTAATGCCAAATCAAGAATTTCAGCCTCTGTTTTTGTATATTTATTGTCAGGCCTTATTAAATGCAAAATATTTTCCGCAGTTGACAAATCGGGTCTTGGGTTATGAATATATAGACTCTTTCCACCATAATAGTGAGATTTTGCTTGATATCCATAAGCAACCATTGTTGGAAACTTAGCTATTAGCTCAATACTCTGTCTTAATAAGTTTCTTGCATCAACACTATCTGGATTTTCATCATAAGAATATGACACCAACACGCTTCTTGCAAGCTTGTTCATTATATCCGAACTTGGTGCCTTAAGAATCATATCTTCAGTAAATCCTTCCGGCAAATCTCTTAATTCACTTAACAATTCAACAAACTCATTTAACTGAGCTTTATTGGGAAGCACACCAAATAGAAGCAAATAACATACCTCTTCAAATCCAAATCTATTCTCCTGTTGAAAGCCCCTTACTAAATCAACAACATCTATGCCTCTATAAACCAGACGTCCCTCGTCTTCTTTTCTTTCACCTTCATAAAGTACATATCCGTGAACCTCTCCAATTTCAGTAAGCCCCACTAATACTCCCGAACCGTCACTATTTCTCAATCCTTTTTTTACATTGTATCTGTTAAATTTTTCAGGATCAATATAGTTAACCTTTTCGATAACATCTATCATTTTGTTCACATAATTATTAATCTTATTAGTCATACGTATACCCATGCCACCATTTTAAATCAAACATGTGAAATAAATGACATGGACTGACACCTCCCCAGTAAATATTTTTCTTTTTAGCCATAAATATATCAAGCATTTTATATGCTATCAACAAAAAAACAAAACATTTCCCCATATTATTATGATAGTATGCTATGTATATATTCTGACTAGTTTATATAATCACTTCTATGTGAAATATTAGACGCAAATAAAATTCAAATTACAATCTCTAACCATTTCAATTGTATATTATACAAAATAATATTGCAAGTTTAATTATTAAAAATTTCACAAACTTATAAAAATACAATTTATTGCGTTTCATAAACATAAATAGTGGATAATATTTTTTTGCAAAAACATTATCCAGACCATAGTATATCAAGCTGCCCCATTTTTCCAAAAATTCAATTATCCCGTAATACATAAAAACAGACACTATAGCCATGTCTGTTTTTATATCTGATAATTCTATATGTTATATTCTTTTACTCAACTTCCCAATTGAAAATTGTAGGCATGGGAGAACTCAAGAAATTATTTTGCTACAAATACTTGATAAGCCTCCCGCACCGTAAAATTTTATTCAAGAAAGTTGAATCAATTTTTAAGAAGGTAATTGGCTTTTAATTACCGCAACATTTCTTGTATTTCTTTCCGCTGCCACATGGACATGGATCATTTCTACCAACCTTATTGCTAACTGCCATTTTGGATACTCTGAATTCTTTTGTAATATCCTTTCTTTCATCCTCTGAAAGAATATTTTCCCACTCAGGTAAATTATAAAGCCAATCAGCTTTTGCATCTAGCATATTAAAATACAACTTCTCATAATCTATTTCAATAGATATCTCTGTTGTCTCCTCTAGAGTCTCTAAATCAAGCTCTTCTACCAAGCTGGTATTCATTCCATCTAAAAAACCTGTAAAAGTGACTGTATCCATATTAAAAGAACTTGCAAGTTCTGAAAGTGTTCCTTTTAATGTTTTGCGATTGTTAGCCAGTATATCAGCATAATTGTCTTTTTCTTTTAAAAAGTATTCCTTCCAGAAAGCTTCATTTTCCTGTGGAGTTCTATCTTGTTCGGCTATTTCGCTCCACTTTTCATATAGTGTCATAACAAATACTCCTTTTCCTTTTCTTTTAAAATCCTTAGCTATTATATCATAAACAAATTTATCATTCACTATTTATTTTATTATTAAAACTAAGCTAAATTTTTTATTAACATTAGCACTGAAAACACTTTCATATTTGTCGGTAATTTTAGTTGTTCATGCTTAACAATGGAGAGTCGATCTGGTTATATTGGGTTATATTTGCTTAAATTAACGCGTTGTGCTAATTATTTTATGAACTTTGCAGGGTAAAATTATAGTACTGGTTTACTGGTACTCGCGTACCATATAAGTAATAACTCAAACTTCGCATGTAAAAATCTATTGGTGCGGTAGAATTATCAATGGTTTGTTGCCAAAATAATTGCTAGAATTAGTAATGATTCGTCTCAGTATTTTTGCCGTCGCACACATTCACCATCCTGGGTTCATAGTGTGCTAAAACCGACATCGTGTCGGTTTTTCAGCAAAAAAACTTCGTCTCACCAACTAATTCATGCAATTATTTCTAACCCAACTTTCCATTGATAATGCTACCACACCTGATATTAATAGGCTTTAAGCTGTATATTCAACTGCGAAGTTTGAGTAATAAGTAGTTTATCTGCAAACTCAGTTCAAAATAAATTTAGCACAACGAGTTAAATTAGTTTATAAATGGATTGAACCAAAATAATTCATTCAATATTTTCCATCAAAACTAAAAAATCTTTAGCATTAACCCTTATGAGCTAACTTGCATATATTGCAATATAAAGAATGTATTATAATATGGTGGTGAAAAAATGATTAATGATAGCTTTTACTGTCCCGATGAAACAGTTAATCCAAGACAAATGCCTGGAATTTCCTACATCAGAGTATTTCATGCTGCTCCAGGTGCCCCTGAGGTAGATATCTATGCCAATGGAAAGAAAATTGCCAACAGATTGGTCTATGGTCAATTTACAGAGTATGTTTCCGTAAGTGCTGGTATGTATATTATTGAAGCATTTCCTGTTGGATTAAAAGATTCTCCAATTTTAAGTATTCGCCTTCCAATAGAAGTGAATAAAGTATATACCTTATCCGTTATTGGTATATTGCCAAATATTGGTGTATTACCTGTAGAAGATGAATATCAGCCCCTCTCTTATAACAGAGTTAATATCCGTTTTATAAACTTATCACCTAATGCTCCAGCATTAAATCTTGCGCTAAGATACGGACAAAACATATTTACTGATATCAACTATACAGAAGCCAGTCAATATTCACCAGTATTACCAGGCACCTACAACTTAGTAGTTAAACCTACCACAGTAAATACAGTTGTAGTAAATTTGCCTAATGTGCGGTTATTGCCAAACAGAAACCTAACATTCTATGTAGTTGGAATGTACGGTCAACAGCCATCCTCACTTGAGGTTTATATTCCAATGGATGGCACAACATATTTGAGAGACTAATCTCAACCACTTACTGCATATAAATAGCCGAAATATACAGCAATACATGTACATTTCGGCTATTCTTTATGTCATATCAACTCGAAATAAGCTTTGTACAAACATGGCATTTTCGAGTTTTGCAGTTCGGTAGTAACTGACTTACTTACAGTAATTCAATATTATTCTTTGAACATTCTTCAAACATTTCATCGCTCCACACTGAAGATTGAACTTCACCTATATGAGCTTTTCCTAAGAAGAACATACAGATTCTTGATTGACCTATTCCTCCACCTATTGTATAAGGAAGCTCTTTATTAATAATATCCTTGTGGAATTTGAATTTCTTTCGGTCTTCACATTCAGCCTTTTTAAGCTGTTCAACTATTGAATTTTCGTCTACTCTTATACCCATAGATGAAACTTCAAAAGCTATATCAAGTACTGGATAATAGAAAACAATATCGCCATTTAAGGACCAATCATCATAGTCAGGAGCTCTTCCATCGTGCTTGATTCCAGAATTCAGCAAATCACCAATTTTCATGATAAAAATAGCTTTCTTTTCTCTGGCTAAAGTGTTTTCTCTTTCTTTTGGACTCAATGTAGGATACATATCCTCTAATTCCTGAGTTGTAATAAAGAAAATATCCTCCGGTAAGAAACGTTGTAATTCAGGATATAGGCCGGCCAAATAGTCCTCAGTTCTTTTGAAAACAGAGAAAATCTTTCTTACGATACCCTTTAAGGTTTCTTCTGTTCTTTCACTTTTTTGAATAATTCTTTCCCAATCCCATTGGTCAACGTACACTGAATGCAAGTTATCCAAATCCTCATCTCTTCTGATAGCATTCATATCTGTATAAAGACCTTCTCCTGATTCAAAGCCATAACGCTTAAGAGCCATTCTCTTCCATTTTGCAAGTGAATGCACAATCTCAACTGTATCTCCGTCAACACCCTTTACATCAAAAGAAACAGGTCTCTCTACACCATTAAGATTGTCGTTTAATCCAGTCTCAGGCTTAACAAATAACGGTGCTGAAACTCTAGTTAGGTTTAACTCTTTAGCAAGTTCGTTTTCAAAAAAATCCTTAGTCTGCTTTATAGCTACTTCTGTCATTCGGATATTTAAACTAGACTTATATCCATCTGGTTTTATAAGGTTTTTCATGGTCTACCTCCCCACTTGTTTTCGATTATTTTATTTAGTTTACAATTTTTTATTATTATTAATTAAGAGTCATTGTATCACAAATTTAATTAAAAGCACTATAGAAATCAAAAAAATAATTGATTTTTATAGTGCATAATTTTTAATAAATCAAGTTCCTTTTATTTTAAAAGTTGATTTTGAATTTTAAAAATTCTAGTATCTATAATATTTAAATATCGTATGTGAGCTTATTGTTACATTGCATCAAATGTTTTCTTTACTTCAATTAGGAATTGCTCTGTATTTACTGTTTTTATATTTTTTAGCTCTGAAAGCATAGCAAGGTCTTTTGTCATTATACCGTTTTCAATTGTTTGAATGGATGCCTTGTCCATCTTATCTGCATATTCAATAAGTTCCTTAATTCCGTCAAGCTCGCCTCTCTTGCGAAGAGCTCCAGTCCATGCAAACAAGGTTGCCATAGAATTTGTAGATGTCTCTTTTCCTTCTAAATGCTGGTAATAATGTCTTTGAACAGTTCCGTGTGCTGCCTCATATTCATAGTATCCTTCTGGTGAAACCAAAACTGATGTCATCATAGCCAAGCTTCCAAAAGCAGTAGCTACCATATCGGACATAACATCTCCATCATAGTTCTTACATGCCCATATAAAGCCACCTTCAGATCTAACTACACGTGCAACAGCATCATCAATTAAGGTATAAAAATATTCGATTCCAGCTGCTTTAAACTTAGCATCATATTCATTATCATATATTTCTTGGAAAATATCTTTAAATCTGTGGTCATACTGCTTTGAAATAGTATCCTTTGTTGCAAACCATATATCTTGCTTTTGATCTAGTGCATAATTGAAGCAGGATCTTGCAAAGCTTTCTATTGATTTATCTATATTATGCTGTCCTTGTATGATTCCAGGACCTTTGAAATCAAATATTGTCTGACGAGTCTCCTCACCCTTTTCGTTGGTAAATACCAATTCAGCCTTACCAGCCTCTGGTACACGGTATTCAACATTTCTATAAACATCCCCATATGCATGTCTGGCAATAGTTATTGGTTTTACCCATGACTTAACAAACGGTTTAATACTGTCTACAAGTATCGGTGCACGGAAAACAGTACCATCTAATATTGCTCTAACCGTTCCATTTGGACTCTTCCACATCTGAGTAAGATTATATTCCTTAACTCTCTCAGCATTAGGAGTTATAGTAGCACATTTAACAGCTACTCCATATTTTTTTGTTGCTATTGCAGAATCAGTTGTAACCTGGTCACCAGTTTTTTCTCTGTATTCCAATCCTAAGTCATAGTATTCTGATTTTAAATCAATATAGGGAAGAATTAAAATATCCTTTATCATCTTCCAGATTATTCTGGTCATTTCGTCTCCATCCATCTCAACTAGTGGAGTTTTCATACTAATCTTTGCCATATCCATACTCCTTTATAATAGAATTAATTTGCTTATTTGATATAATTTTCACATACTTTAATATAGCATATCAATGCAGGGTATGTAAACTCGATTTTAGAAATATTGTTATCAAAAAAGTATTGGGACTGTTGCAAAACAACAATTTTTGTATACCAATGACTTATTGCAAGAGCGAGCCATAGATATATACTGCAAGGAGTACTATTTAGCAGTTAACGTTTTATATTATTTCTTGTTTTGCAACATCCCCATTACTAATAGTTTTTTGAAATTTAAGCAATAATATTACATCATATTTTATACTTTTGTAATTCTGTCTTATACATGTCCAACAAATCTTCAAGCATTTGAATATTCTGAACTAAATCTTTAATCTTATCAGAGTACTCTGTTACATTTGAGCTCATTTCCTCTGATGATGCCGAATTCTCCTCTGCAATAGCAGCCAGTGAATGCATATTTTCATTAATACTTGACAATTTCTGTGTTTCACTAGATAGTTGTGCAACCAAATTAGCAATTAAATTGGCAACTACTACTATCTGCTGTGTAGAATTCCTATTACCGTTTAATACATCCTCAAGGGTTTTGTTACTCTCTTCTAATTGAGCAAATTGTTCATTTATCTTTTCAACAAATCCAGAAACTTGTCCAGTGAACATCATTAAACTGTTGTTAATTACATTTACTGAAGATTTGGAACTTTCTGCCAAATTCCTAATTTCATCTGCAACTACAGCAAAACCCTTTCCTGCCTCACCTGCTCTTGCAGCCTCAATGGCAGCATTAAGAGCCAACAAATTAGTTTGATCCGCCACATCTGCAACAGTATTTACTATGTCCAATATCTCATTAACATGCTTTGATAACTGTACACCATCATTATTTACTTGTTCAAAATTATTTCTTACATTTAGAAGCATGCTTGCTACCTTTTCTGTTTGTTTAAAAGAATTTTCAAGTTTATTTACTGCACCTTCAAGATTGTCTTTTCCTTCAGTCTGTTCAGAGGTAATTCTATTAATTTCCTCAATATTTGAATTTAATATATAAACTGATTTTTCTGTTTCTTCAGCCTGATGTACTGCACCATTTGCAACTTCATATACCAAGCTGGATATCCCATCAGAAACGAATTCCATTTTAGAAGCAATTTCAGAAAATGAAGAAGTAAATGAATACATATCGTCACTTCCACCCTTAAGGAAAAGAAAGTCTTTTATCATTGTTTCTTTAAGAATATTCATTCTATCTGCAATTCTTTCAACTTCATCTCCACTTTTTATGACAACTTTTTCTGAAAAATCAAGATTAATAAGATTGTCCAGTTCCTTTTCCAAATATCGTATCGGCTGCTGAGATATTATAGCTGCTACTAAAGTCAGTATAAAAATCAATATACAGCTAATACCATATTTTATTAATCCTTGTCCAGGAAATACGATTGCTAAGGCTACTGTTGAAATAACTGCTGGAAGCACACTGGTTTTCAATGGAATTGACTTCATAAAACCGAGAGATAGTATCTGGCTTAGTATAAATTTCTTAGGTTTTTTACTTTCTTTTTCAAATTTTACCTTAACGCGTAAGAATTTATCCTCGCCATTGCTTCCTCTTTCAATTTCACTATATGTAAGCTTTTCGTTAAAAAACGTTGCACTACCTTCTAGTAGTCCAAGAAAATAATCATACATCCCACGCCTTGAGGAATATTTTATTTCAATTTCATCTGTAGATATTTCTTTTGCTATCATTCTTGGAGGCTTTGCACCAGGAATCATTTTAGTCAACTGTGTATGAACATGATCCATCATCATCAAAAAACCTTTGAGACTTGCTCTTTCAAAAAATGAAGGAAACCATTTTGAAAAAGACACTATGTTACTTCGACCAATTTCTCTCCATACCTGTTCAATAGGCTTTCCAATCAATTTTGCAGCAGAATTTATCACAGCAAAAATTGATGCATCTTCAATATTTTCTTTTGGATTAATAATTCTATTCTCTGACCAAGAATTACTGGCCAACGCTTTAGCAACAATTTCTTCTCCATATAGTGTTTCCAAACTTTTCAACCAATTTGTAACTACTGTTCCCTTCATTGTTATTCTCCTTTATGTGTAATTTTGGTATTTGCCTAAAATTCTAAAAAATGAACCCCTTAAATATTATGAAACTATAACAATTTATTTATCGACATAATTTTTTCTTTTTTTACATCCATAAAAATAGTTTATAATTGGTAATAAACACCAACGCAAATTTGTAAACCTACGATGCTTATGTTAAATCAAACTTTTAAATATTAAATCAACTCTCCATTGATAAGTTAAACACCTATAATTAAACTGCGAAAGTTGCTTATATAATTATTACTAATTTATATTGAGATAATATACCCATAAAATATAGAGCTAAACCTCTTATACCAATTTGCATTTAAAAATGTGGTATCACATTTTTAAATCCGCTCTTTCAACCTTCAGATTAAAACTGCCACTGAAACAAGGAATTAAGATTAAGATTTTATATAAAAAGAGCTGCTACTAATCCAACTCACTTTGTCGGTTTAGCAGCAGCTCAATAACATATTAAAACATTTAATTTTTTAACTTACTGACTTTCTCTTACATATATGCCTCGAGCCTATGGGTTTTTCCATCATCAATAAGTTCTATTGTATTAGATTCAACTGTTCTATCATCTATTTTTATCTGTGTTATACCAGTATTTTTACTGCTATTATTAATTATCTTAATATCATAGACAGAACCACCAAACACATATTTCACTGAATATTCCTTCGTCATCTTTGGAATACAAGGTGCAATCTTCAAATAGTTACCTTGTTTTTTAATTCCCAAAATATGCTCCATACCAATCCTATACATCCAGCCTGCCGCACCTGTATACCAAGTCCAGCCTCCTCTGCCTTCATTCGGAGAAACTGCATATACATCAGCAGCCATTACATAAGGCTCTACCTTGTAGGTTATGCACTCCATATCAGTTCTGGCATGATTTATAGGATTTATCATATTGAAAAGCTCCCATGCCTTTTCTCCGTTTCCAAGCTGTGTATAAGCATATATAACCCAGGTAGCCGCATGAGAATACTGTCCTCCATTCTCCCTTACACCAGGAAGATAGCCTTTTATATAGCCTGGATTTAACTCACTGTCATAAAAAGGTGGTGTTAGCAGCTTTATTAATCCATTTTTTCTGTCAATAAGATACTTTTCAAGGGCACTCATAGCCTCCTCTACTCTGCTAGCCTTAGCAGCAGCAGATATTGCTGCCCACGATTGGGAAAGGGAATCAATCTTGCCTTCATCATTTTGTATTGAGCCTAATGGTGTCCCATCGTCAAAGTAAGCTCTCCTATACCAGCTACCATCCCATGCCTCCTTTTCAATTGCTTCAATTATTTGTGTTGCATGAGCTCTGTACTGATTTGCCCGTTCTATGTCTCCCATATGTGTGCAAATAGGTATCATTTTCTGAAGAACACAGTATAAGAACCAACCAAGCCAAACGCTTTCACCTTTTCCATGTGCACCAATCAGGTTCATACCGTCATTCCAGTCCCCACCACCCATTAATGGTATGCCATGGGCTCCGAATTTTAGGCTCTTATCTATTGCCCTAATACAATGTTCGTAAACTGTTCCCTTTGCCTCAGATACCGTTGCCACTTCATATCTTTCGTGCTCATTATCTCTTAAAAGCTCAGACTGTATATAGTTCTCACTGATATTCAAAATTTTGTAATCACCAGTAGAATATAAATAATCACAGGTAACGTAAGGAAGCCAAAGTAAATCATCAGAATACCTGGTTCTTATTCCATTGTTCTTCTGTTCATGCCACCAATGCTGTACATCTCCTTCTATAAATTGATGTCTGCAATGAAGTAATATCTGCTTTTTGGTAATTTGTGGCATAGTATACACAACTGACATCACATCCTGCAACTGATCACGGAAGCCAACTGCTCCCCCTGCCTGATAGAAACCAGTTCTAGCAAATACTCTAGAAGAAAGAACTTGATACTGAAGCCACCCGTTAAGCAAAATATTCATTGCAGAGTCAGATGTATTTACTTGAATTTGCTTCAGCTTTTCATGCCAGCTTTCTTTTACCCTTTTGAATTCTACGTGAGCAAAATTATTATCTCTGAACTTCTGTATTATTTCATGAGTTTTTTCAGCTTCCTCCTGGCCAAATAGAAATACCACTTGCTTACTTTCTTCAGGCATAATACCTACTGTAGTCTTTATAACAGCACATGCATCAATGCCTGCTCCTACCTTACCATTTAAAGTATTTCTCATTCCTGAAGGTTCAGTTAAGTCCATATTGTCCCCTATGAAATCCATCCTCTGCCCCGTATAGGTCACACTCTCTTCCGAGCAGGACAAAAATGCCTTTAGCCCTCTAAAATCTGCACTGTAAACATTCTCCATAAATAAAGTTCTAAGTTCTTCATCAAAGCTTGTAATAATATATGGTGACGTTTGACTCACTTCAACACCTAGTACAGGTCTGAAATAGTAAGCTACATCTATATTTATTTCTTTATCAGTAATATTTTTAAGTTTTACTATGCTTAGCTTAATAGGATTATCTACCGCAGCAAATTGCAGCAATTCTTGCTCAAGACCGTGACTTTTGTGCAAAAAGCTGGTATATCCAAAACCATGTCTTATAACATAGGGATCTCTCTCTCTTACAGGTAATGGTGTACAGCTCCATATAGCATCATTATTTTTGTTGTGCAAATAAATTATTTCTGACGGTGTATCTGAAACTGGGTCATTCCCCCATGAGGTTAGCTTGTTTTGGCTGCTGTTTTGATGCCAAGTGTATCCTCCGCCCGATTCAGTACAAATAAAACCAAATTTATCATTTGCAATTATATTTGCCCATGGTGCAGGCGTAGTCACTCCTGCTTTTAAGCAAATGACGTATTCGTTTCCATCATTGGTAAATCCGCCAATTCCATTAAAGAACTTTAAATTCTCAGCAATGTCAGAGATATATTCATCTTCAACAGTTTCCTCGTGAAGCATTTTATCATTTTTACGATGAAGTGTGATTTCTTCACTGTACTCAGGTTTATTTGCCTCCTGAACCTTTTGCATTGTAGAATTCGATTGGGTATTAACTGCTATTTTTATTGCTTCAGCTGATATAGCTGAGCTTCCATAAGTGTTCCTATTGGAAATTCTATCTGATATATCATCAAGTTTTCTATTTAGAGCCATTTCTGGAATTCCTTCCAAGCTTCCACTTGTAATTTCATCTTCATCTAAAAAATCAGATATACCCTTGTCAGCATCTATTATTATCTTTGCACAGGTAAACAACAGGCACCTTTGTTCTAAGCTCATTTGTTGAGCTTTTCTGATAAAAATACCTCCCCTTCTATCAATATGCTCATAAGAACGACCAGATACAGCCATATCTTTTACCATTTCAAATATTGGCTGATTATAGGTTTCTTCTTCTGTGACCAAAACTACCAAGTCAAAAGTTACTCCCTTTAGCCTCAAATAATCATGAAGCTTTAAAGCCCATTGAATTTCTTCGAAGCTATCTCTATCTCCAATTGTGACTAATATTATTGGAACATCACCTGATATGCCAAAGGGCCATAATTCAGACTGGCTGAGAGTATTATTTATAATATACTCTGCACATTCTGTTCTATCCATTCCATATAGAATTCTTGGGAGCAATTTTAAATATGCTCTTTCATCACTGCTACTTACATTTAGAAAACCTGCTTCAACAATACTTCTGGTCCATGCCATTTCATTAACTCTTTCAGCAGCAGAAGTATCACAGTATTTTTCCAACATCTCTATTGCATTTTTTCTGGTGTCACATGTACCAATGCAAAAATTAACCACCGCACTTTCTCCAGGCTCAACACAAACTCTTATTCTTAAACTGAAAATAGGGTCTAATACAGCTCCAACTGAGTTTGATAAAGGTTGATCAGGCTCCATGGCATTTGGAAAAGCAAGACTCCTGTTTCTGCCAATGAAATTCATGCGATTAGTCTCATATTCCACTTTTCCTTGTATATTTCCATCTGTTGAAACAGTATGATACCCCCAAACAGTTTGCTTTACATCATCCCTCTTTCTTCTCATTGCCAAAAGTCCATTATGTTGTTCAACATATTCCGTTTTAACAAACAGCTTGCTAAATGCAGGATGAGCTGCATCTGCTTCAGGCTGTGACAGCACAATTTCCATGTAGCTGGTTAGTTCAATAACCCTTTTTGAAGTGCTATGGTTAAAAATAGTCACTTTCCTTATTTCTGCATTATCCTCAGTACTTATTAGAACCTCAGTATTTGTTTCAATATTACCTTCTCTTCGAATATACTCAGCTTTGTGAGGTGCAAATATAACTTTGTATGCCTCTGGCTCAGTATTTACAGGACTATAGGTAGTTGACCAGTACTCATTGGAATTTACATTTCTTACATATATAAAAGCTCCACTGCTTTGCATATAGTCATTAATCCATCTGTATACTGCCATTGAATTACATCTGCCGTACCCTGAACCCTTATCAGTCAGCACCAAATTATAGTTCCCATTAGTAAGCAGGTGCATATTAGGAATAGGTGAAGTATTACTATAGCTACGTATCACTATTTCTTCATCATCAGCCCTTTTACGCACAGAGAACATAGGCTGTTCTTTACAATCCTTAGCTACAAATACACTTGCAGGATATTTTTCTTGTATTAATGCATCAACAGCTTTTATCTCAGGTATTACATGAAATCTTCTTTGCATTATGTTATCTTTGAAGAAATTAACAAATGCAAGCATACTCATTCCTTGATGGTGAACCATATAGCTTTTTACAACAGCACATTTTTGTTCCGTCTTTAGCCTAGAATCAGTAAAATCCACAGCCTCATATAATCCAAACTGTCCCTCTGCGCCTAAATTCCTAAGCCTTTCAATATTATTGGAACACTGCTCTGGCTCTATATCGATTGCCATAATAGTTGCATATGGTGCTATTACCAAATCATTTACCAAGCCTCTCTTAAGCCCAAGACTTGGTACTCCAAATGCTCTATATTGATAATTCAGTGCTATATCAAAAGCATAAAAGCAAGATTCAGATATGCCCCATGGAGTATTTTTACTTAAGCCATAATTAATTTGTGCCTTGACTACAGCTTTATAGGTTCTTTCTATTAAAGTATTTGGGTAACACTTAATAAGCAATCTAGGCATAAGGTATTCAAACATGGTCCCCGTCCATGATACAAGTCCTGTGTTTTCGCCTATATTCACCAGCTTTCTTCCAAGCTTGAACCAATGCTGCTTTGAAACCTCACCTTTTGCAATTGCAATAAGGCTTGTCTGTCTTGCTTCAGATGCAAACAAATCATAATAGCATTTAGTCGGATGTCCTTCTTCAACATTAAAGCCTATTGTAAACAGACTTCTGTTATCATCAAACAAGCATTTAAACCTCATATTATCAATTAGAGCTTGAATTCTATTTTGGAGTTTTTCTAATTGTTGACTTTTTTCTGGAACTTCATTTAAGCTGTTAAATACTCTGTCATTGTATTTCTCCAATAATGAGTGATACATATTAACCTGATATACCAGCTTTCTAGTAAAATAACCAAGTTTATTTTTATTGATAAGAGCATTTAGAGCTTCTGAAATTTCTGAAAAAAGCATCTTATATTTAGTCTTAATGCTTTGAGCAGCTTCTTCCTTTTCAGTTCTTGTATCTGAATTTTTAACTGCTTCTGCTTTAACATTAACAGTTTTAACCTCTACACTTGTGTCTGAATTGTTGTTTTTCTGAGCAATATTTTTAAGCCTTACCATGTCAAAATAAGGCTTGTCCATGTCAATTTCCCAATTGCATAGCTCTAGCAAATCAAAAATCCCCTCAATTATTGTCTCGTCATAAATGGGCTTATTTCTATATTCCTTAAAACCTTCATTCAAAACCATTAAATAGCCCACAAAGTTTCCGCTGTCAACAGTTGAAACGAATTTTGGACGAAGTATCTCAAGGTTTGTTGTATTATACCAATTGAAAAGATGTCCGTTCCACTTTTCTAATTTTTCAACAGTGGTAATTGTGTTTTCAATTCTATCCAGCAAATCCACAGTATTGATATAGCCCATATCTCTGGCTGCCAAATTTGACACCAATAATAGACCAATATTAGTAGGAGAGGTTCGATGAGCTGCTCCTTTATATGGCTCCTCCTGGTAATTGTCAGCAGGAAGATAATTCTCCCCACTGCCTGCAAATTCATCAAAATAGAACCAGGTCTTTCTTGACAAAAGTCTAAATTCCTTTAAGGTTTCCTTGCTAAGAGCACTATTACTACTACTTAAGGGTTTGCTAATGAAATGTGCAATAGCTGGTGCAAAAAGCCATAAAATAAAAGCAACCACGCCCAACCAAAGATAACCCTTTGCTAAAAATATACAAACAATCAAGACTGATGCTCCTAATGCAGGTGAAAACCACATTCTTCTGTAATAGCTGTTTAAATCATTTTTCAAAGCCAATTCCATATCTGCAGCGGTAATCCATTCAAGCAAATTTTTCTTAGTAATCAACACCCTATATAGAGTCTTAACGATAGCATTAGTCATTAAATATGCCTGATAGGGCGCAAATGCCAGCAGCAAACCAATTTGTACCAATATACCGCTAAATCCTGTCAAAACAACAGTTCTTCTTTTTGTAATGTAAACTTTGTAGTCACATCCAAATATTATGTGTACAAAATAGCCCACAACAGGTGAGCATACCGCGATAAAAGCCAACCAAATCCACGCATTAATGCTATTTCTGAGCAAAGCCAGGCTCAATAATAATACAATAATTATTGTTGGATAGAGCATACTTCTCCTAAGATTATCAAACATTTTCCATCTTGATAATTTTGTAACAGGAGTTTTTCCAAATATCCAATGCAATAACTGCCAATCCCCTCTTGTCCAGCGGTGCAGTCTCATCATAAAGGAGTTGTACTTAGCCGGATACCCATCTATCAGCTCAATGTCAGTGACAAGACCTGTCCTCAAATAACTGCCCTCCAGCAGGTCATGGCTAAGAATGGTATTTTCAGGGATCACCTTGTCCAGTGCCTTTTGAAAAATATCAACCTCATATATACCTTTTCCTGTAAATATACCTTCTCCAAAAGTATCTTGATAAACATCAGAAACTGTAGTAGTGTATGGATCTATTCCCCCTTGTCCAGCAAACACCTTAGTGAAATATGATGCATTGGCACTTTCAATGTTTACATCAATTCTAGGCTGAAGTATTCCATAACCAGCTGTGACAATACCCTTCTCGGCATCAAAAACGGCTCTGTTTAAGGGATGAGCTATTGTACCCACCAGCTGCGTCGCCGTTTCAAGAGGCAATTGTGTATCTGCATCTAGTGTAATAACATATTTTATATACGGTAAATTGCTTACATCAGCACTGTTAAAAACATAGCTTGTAGTTCTATCTCCCCGAAGCATTCTATTAAATTCAATAATTGCTCCTCTTTTCCGTTCCCATCCCAGCCATTTATTTTGTTGCTTATTAAACTGTCTTGCTCGGCAGAATAGAAAGAAAATATCATTTCCATCAGTTGTATATTTTCTGTTAAGCTCTTCGATTCTTCTTAAAGCCGCATCAACTATGGCTCTGTCATCTGATGAGGTTTCTTCATTGCAGTCCTTAAAGTCCCCAACCAGAGAGAAATAAATATTGTCGCTTTTATTTGCCAAATAGAAAACTTCAAGGTTATCAATCAAGTCAAGAGTTCTTTTAACGTTAGGAACTAGAGTCGGTACTATTACCATTGTAGACAGCTCCTGAGGTATTCCTTTCTTTAGCTCCAACTTAGGCAGCCTTGCAGGTTTTACTAAGCTCCCCAAGCTGCTATTAGTTATGGATATAACTATCTCACTGGCAGGAATCAAACCAACTATTCCTATGATAACACAAAATATGTCTGCTGTATTTGTTTCTCTTTTAAAGCTATATATCAACGGAATAAGAACAATTATTATAGAAAATATGATAATTGCAGAAATATATAAATTAACAGAATATTTTTCATTCAGTTTTTTATATCTAATTACATTCTTTGATGTTGAATTCAAGCTTTCAAACAGCGACTTTTGCCCTTTCCCAATGAGATAATATCCTATATGGTCAGCAGATGGCTCTTGATTGCCCAAATTATAAGCCTCTTCAGCAAGCCCATAACATAATCTTGCAACATGAATCTCTGTAGTTTTAAATTTATCAGCCAACTTTGTAATAGTGTTTCTGTACTGATTTCTTGAATTGAAATCCATTTTAGAATATATATTACATGGGTCTTGCTTTAATATTCTCTCTACCTCACTTAAGTCTTCAAAAAGCACTGTACTGTCAAAGCCTGATAGGGTACGCAAACTATTTATTACATTCCCAATAGATACCTGAGTTACTGCCTGGTTCAAATGGTCAATTGAAATAAAGCTGTCGGTAGTTGTACTCTTTTGAGCAAGAATACCATCTATACATTTTATCATCCAAAGAGTTTTTGAGCCCTTTTTTCTTAATTTTTTTATCAAATATTCCACAAATGCAGGTGTTATATCATCAAGTGCTTCAATCTGTGAATTAAAATTTTCACAGTTATCATTTGCTTGGTTATTATCGTTAATAATATCAAGCATCTGCTCTGCTTTGTGCCAATCCTGATGAGTTGAATTCATTTTCTCACATACAACCCACAGCTTTTCAAATAAAGCTGCTTTAACCATCAAAGTCAACATCCATAGCTCTTCTATTGATAAAAAATTATATCTCTGATAGGCAAATATAAAGTCCCTTATGACCTTCTCATTAGCGTTTCCATCAATATGGGATACAATCTCAATAGCTATTGTATATATTCTAGGAAAACCTGAATATATTCCTTCAGTTATTACTGGCAGTGCTTTTCTTACGTCACATAATTCTCTGACTATAATACTTTTCTGCTCCTCAATTATATAGAAATTGTCCAGTAGCCACTCTGCTGCTGGTGGTATGGGAAATCCAACTGAAGCATCTTCATTAAAACTTTTGTAGGTTAAGAAAATGTCCTGAAACTTTGACTCAATTCTTCTAGTTATTCTTTTCATTGCATATTTACGCTTTGTTGTCTCCTGAACCTTTGCCAAGCTCTCAGCATGTCTCTCTAACTCATCCGAAGACAGTACAATATCCTCAATCTGAAACTGGAATTTTTGAAGATTCCTAACCCATATCATAATCATAGACATTAATGCAACAGCCAAAATTATTATTAAAAATAGATATATATTCATATGTATTCACCATTTTTATCAAATTTTTTAAAACAAAAAATACTAAACAACAATAAATAGCTTGCCCAATTTATTGAAAGTTTAGTACTTTTTTATTTAAAATTTTAAACAATATTTTACGCTATACATCTATAGCGAATTTTGTTATAATTAGTCGAAAGCAGATAGCAAAATCAAGATTAATACTTACTTTTCCCAGTTGAAAATTGTAGGTATAGGAGACTCATTAGTATGAATAACCAACAACTACCAAACTACTATTTAGGAGATTAATACTATGGAAATTGTACAAAATCATTTAAGAAAAGTAAATAAGGTTATGACAGGTATTCTATTATTATTTGCTGCAATTGTTTTCTATTTTACATTTTCATCAAAAATGGGATATTTAATTGTTCTAGCAACAACTTTTTTACTTATAGCCATATTTGCTGGTATATCAGTATATAAAAAGGTATTTAACCTTCTAACAGCCTATATTGTTACACTTGCCACTAGTTTTGTAATTTTGTTTCTTATTTACCAATCGGATTCTACGTTTTTGATATTTCTTCCCATCAGCATTGCAGCTTTATATTTGAACCAAAAGTTATTTATAATATGTGCTGCCTCCATAAATATTGGCTTCATTGTAGAACTATCTTTATTAAACAATAGTAATACTGATTACAAAACACTGTTTTTTATTGATTTGATTATAATGGTATTATTTTTTGTCACAAAGTGGGGTACTGATATTATAAAAGGATTAGCTGATGAGAGCATTAGGTCAAAGGACTCTTTATCTAAACTAGAGAGTACTCTATCAGCTATAAAGTTAAATACATCTACATTAAATGCACACATTAAAAACTGTGATTCTCATCTTGAGGCAGTAAAAGATACAAGCAACGGAATGAAAACAACGGTGCAGGAAGTAGCAAAAGGGATAGTTTCCCAGACAGAAAGTATAACCAACATAAGTCAGATGATGAATGCTGCAAATGAAAAAGTTATAGAAACACAAAAGTTTTCCAAACTGTTAGGAAATACTTCTGCAAAATCAAATCAAGTTGTAGTGGATAGTTCTGAAAAAATTGGACAAATGGGCAAACAAATGCAGATTATCAACAATGCAGTGTCCGAATCGGTAATTACTGTCCGTGAGTTGCAGATGAATATGTCCGAAATAGATAGCTTTCTTTCAAGTATAAGCCAAATTGCAGAACAAACTAACCTGCTGGCCTTGAATGCAGCAATAGAATCAGCTAGAGCTGGTGAGTCTGGAAAAGGTTTTGCTGTAGTAGCAGATGAAGTACGTAAACTTGCAGAGCAAAGTACAAATACAGTGAAGCAGATAAACCAGATTATAGAGCATATAAATAACAAGACAAATAACGTATTAGATAAAGTACAAAATGGAGATGCTGCAGTTAAAGAAGGAGAACTTATTGTCAATGAGGTGAATGAGAGTTTTGTTAATATGCAATCGTCTTTTAAAGAAATGGATAGTTATATAGCCAGCGAATTAGAGATGATTGATAGTACTACTTCGATTTTTGCCACTATAAGCCAAGAGGCAGATAGTGTGGCAACTATTTCAGAAGAGCACTCTGCTGCTACTCAAGAAATGCTTGCTGCTATGGATGAACAGAATGCAAGCATCGAAAGCACCTATGACTTCATGCAGGAAATAAGCCTATCCAGCTTAAACCTACAAGGGATCGTTGAAAATCATCAATCTGATACCAAAAACTAGAGTACTGGCCTATGAGTATTTAAGGAGCTATTATAAAGCTTTAAAATAGTACTGGTATTATTTTATATTATTCCATAATGGTTTAGCAAACCTATTAAGAAGCCCATAAGATTAATATCTGATGGGCTTCTTAATTTTCAATATTTTATAGCAAAAGCTAGCCCCTATTACTGCCAAGGTTAATTTATATTATCAACTTTCGCAGTTGATAATTGTAGATGTGGGAAACTTATTATGTGCAAATTTAAAAGCCTGCTAAGCCAGATACTTTTGTTGGCTTGGTAATAATCTTTGCACCTTTGATTCCGAGCTTTCCATAAGTATTATTTCCCCATGCAAACGTTTCGCTATCTGATGTAAAGGCAAAAACTGAATTACCTTTTACTATAATATTAGTAACATTAGTAAGCCCTGAAATTTTGACAGGTTTAGTAGTTGTTTTTGTGTTTCCAATACCTAGTTGACCGTAATTGTTGTATCCCCAGGAGTAAACGTCTCCGTATACAGTAATGGCATAGACTGAATAATCGTCGTTTACGACTATTTGACACACATCGGACAAACCATTTATTTTTGTTGGTGTAGTTGTAGCCTTAGTATTTCCCAATCCAAGCTGACCGCAGTTATTGTACCCCCAGGAATATACTTCTCCAAACGCTGTAATAGCATATGAACTGGATTTACTCATTACAATGTCAACTACACTTGGAATATCTGATAAATCCATATCATCTGATGGGATTTCGGTTGTAGGATTATCAGTTGAATTTATATTGCTAACAGTAAATGTCTTTATAACCTTACTTCCACTTGCATCTTCAATATATACTGTATAAGTCCCATTTGCGTTAATAGAAAATGAATTATCTGTAAAATCTGTTCCGCCGGTTTTAAAATAATCTACATCTTTAGTTCCACTTGACCATTTCATTGCAGATATTGTAGTACTTCCTGATATGTTAATTATTATTGTTACATTTGAACCATCGTTGGCTACTATGTTTACCGGTGTAACTGCTATATCAGAACTTGTACTGATATTTGAGACAGTAACAGGTATTGTTTTTGTATTTCCTGCGTTATCAATAATAGCAAAATTATATACACCATTTGCAGAAACAGTGTAAGTTACAGAAGCTGCTGTAACTACCGACCCATTCGGCAAAATAATTGAATTTACCCCACTGCCTTCATCAGTACCCACTAAGCTGATTGTAACTGAACCTGCTGTAATTGCTGTTGTTGACAAGGTATATGTCCCTGTAGGCTTATTTTGATCTAGCATAGGAACTAATGTAGGAACTTCTACTGATAATACTGTGTTATTGCCGGATTTATCTGTAATTACAAATTTATATGTTCCAGTTGCCTTAACCGTGTAAACAGCAGTTGTTGCATTGACAATAGTGGTATCTGGCATTGTAATGGATTTTACACCACTGTTATCATCACTTGCATATATTTTAATTGTAACTGAACCTGCTTCAGTGGGTGACAGTGTATAAGCAGCCGATGGTGCCGTAACATCAAGAGTGCTTCCAGCTATATTAGTTACAGGAACGGATATTGGTGCGGTGTTTCCTGCATTGTCTGTCACAATAAATTTATAAGTACCATTTGCACTTACTGTATATGTTGCACTTGAAGCGAATACAATTGTATTATCTGGAAGTGTAATGGACTTGATACCACTGCCGTCATCTGCTGCATTGAAATAAATAGTAACAGGACCTGCAGTGGACGCTATTGTTGATAATGTATAAGTACCGGAGGGTGCAGTAATATCTACAGTTTGAGAGATAATATTTGATACTATTACTGAAACTATTGCGGTATTGCCAGAATTATCTGTGACAATAAAGTTGTAAGTACCATTTTCACTTACTGTATATGTTGCACTTGAAGCGGAAACAACTGTATTATCCGGAAGTGTAATGGACTTGATACCACTGCCGTCATCTGCCCCATTGAAACAAATAGTAACAGGACCTGCAGTGGACGCTATCGTTGATAATGTATAAGTACCAGACGGTGCAGTAATATCTACAGTTGGCACTACAATATTAGATACTATTACCCCAATGGTAGATGTATTTCCAGCATTGTCAGTAACAATAAAGTTATATTTACCGTTTTCATTAACCACATAGGTTGTAGTTGTGGCTTCTACAACGGTACCATCAGGATGCGTAATTGACTTAACGCCACTATTGTCATCTGTTGCTGAGAAATTGATTGTAACCTCACCGCTTGTTGATGCTGTTGTTGATAGAGTATAAGAGCCTGAAGGTGCTATAGCGTCTGTAGTATCTCCATCACCAATTCCATCAAGAACAGGATATCCATTGTTTCGTGTTGCAACAATCTTCCAAGCTGCACAGCCAGAAAGCTTTAAGCTATATATATTATAGTTTAGAGTCTCCACAAAGGATTTATCCTTCATATCAACATCAGCAAGACCTGATAAAACACAGCTACCCGAGTTGCTGGCTACGCCGAGGGAAGTGTTAGGGCTATTTGTATAGCACCAATAGGAATTTGTAATAGTGGGACTTGCCTGTTGATAGCCAGAAAATCCTCCTGCAGTACTTGTCCCTACTACCTTTCCACTAGAATAGCAATTGATAACTTGAGTATATACCGCTGTTGAAGAAGTATTATACTTTGATTGAGTGCTTTGTCCTGTAAAACCACCCACATAAGTATTCCCTGTCACATTGCCTGTTGCATAGCAATTAGTTATATTATTATATCTTTTAGCGCTCTGCTCAGCATATGTTTGATTATATCCTATAAAGCCTCCCACACCAGTTTTTCCATTTACATTGCTTGCCGAATAGCAATTACTGATGTAATTATTTGATGCATTAACATAACGATAACCAATAATTCCGCCTATTTTATCTCCTGTACCGGTAACAGTACCTGTACAATAAGAATTATACATATTGCTGTTATACATATATCCAATTAAACCACCTATATTAGAAAGACCAGCAACTGTTCCCGATACATGGCAACCTCTAATATTACTGGCATTGGTATTTCCCAGAAGCCCTCCCACATTGCTTCCAGTACAGTTCAATTGTGAATCAGAATAGCAGTTTGTAATGGTACTGCTAGTTGCAGCCCCGGCGAGGCATCCTATATTGCTACCGCTAGAATAAATTTCAGCACTTACTCCAAGATTTGTAATAGTTGCACCGGAAATGCATCCGAACAACCCCACATAAGGAGTGTTTGCATATTTGGATGGACCAACCTTTATTCCTGTTATTTTATGCCCATTACCATCAAAGTTCCCTTTAAAATTATTAGTTGAGTTACCGATAGGAGTCCATTCTCCATATGTAGAAAGGTCAATGTCATTTGCAAGCTTATAATACTTGTCCAGTCCAATGCTTGGAATAGAGGCAAGCCTTTCAGCCGTAGTAATAATGAATGGATCTGCTGCTGTTCCCAGACCTTGTAATACATCCGCTTTAACAGGTACTGCATTGCAAAAAATAGAAACTACAAGTACTGCTACCATTACTAGTGTTGTAATTACTTTTTTCCTAAACCGATTTTTCATCTCTGTCATCACAAAAATACCCCCAATTATTAATTTATGCTACTATTATACTATTTTGTTACATTATGTACAATATTTGTATTTTTCTCCATATTTTATCAAATACTTTGGAATAGTGCCAAACAAATACAACATTATTTATAAACAGCTAAATTATATAACCGCATTCCACTTAAATAATACAAAAAATCGATTAAAATAAAATCTTAAAGATAATTATTTTAATCGATTCATTTTCGACCAACAAACTAATATTTTACATTTTTTAACATAGGTATATCAACAATTCTTTTAAACATACACTAATCTAAACAATACTTCAAAACAACCTTCGGAAATAAAGTTTAACTGTGATCAAAATTATCAACTGAGGAATGACTTATTTGATTTTTAAATTTTTACTTCCCCGTCGGTCAAAATAATTCGCGCTCTCTCAACCTCTTCAGCTGTAGGTACTCTAATACCCTCTAAAGGATATTCTACATTTAGATTTTCCCATTTTATTTTACCCGCTGAGTGATAAGGCAGCACCTCGATCTTCTCAATGTTTTTAAAGATTTTTAAATATTCATAAGCTGCCAATAAGTCTGCTTCATCATCTGTATACCCTGGTATTAGAACATATCTAATCCATACAGGCTTATTAATATCATATAAATACTCCGTAAACTGCTTAATTTTAGCATTGTCAACACCCGTCAAATCCTGATGCTTCAATGCATCTGCATGCTTTAAATCAAGTAGTACAAGATCGGTGTATTCCATTACTTCTTTAACATCCTCGATATTTACATATCCAGAGGTATCCACTGCTGTATGAAGCCCCTCTTCTTTACACTTCTTGAAAAGTTCCAAAATAAATTTAGGCTGAATAAGAGCCTCTCCGCCGCTTACAGTTACACCGCCCTTTGAAGAATTAATGAAATTCCTGTATTTCCGTACTTCAGCCATAATCTCTTCGGCAGTATATAGCTGTGCATTATCTGCACTCCAAGTATCTCTGTTATGGCAGTATTTACACTTCAATGGACAGCCCTTCATAAAAACAACAAACCTAATTCCAGGGCCATCTACTGTACCAAATGTTTCAAAAGAGTGAACTTTACCTTTAGTTTCCAAGCTATCCTCCATGCTGTGAAAAAGTTTATACTAGTTTGCGTATAAACGGTTAGCAACCGTTTATATAGTCGCAGTATGCGATGTAACATCGCAAATATGTAGCAAACGTTGTTCAATACTAAGAGCTTGTGGCCTCTACAACATCACGTTAGTGATGTTAAAAAATATTAACTAATATTTTTTTCGAATTAGTATTATTTCTTCGTAAAGCTAAATATTATTTCTCCTTCAACTTTTCCATTATAAATTTATCAGCAAATTCCTTACTAAATGGTAATTCTATTCGAGTACTTCCTGATACTAATATAGTTTGCATATCTCCGTCTTTCTGCTCTGTAATTATTTTGACATTCTTTGTGCTAATGCTATACTGCTTACCTTGTAAATCAAGCGTTGCTGTCCCATTTTCAACCTTGAAGGTAGGTAGATTAACATATGTAGTAGCAACTATTGCAATAACAGCAACAAGTATTGCAAGCTTTAGTATCTTTTTAGCCACCTTTGCTATAATGACTAGTACCACAACAACTACTATTACAGGCACTAGAAATGACGCATCCATAAATCCAAGTCCCTTAAGTAACTCCATAATTTCATTTCCTCCAATCGCTTATTTAATGCTCTATAGCTTACTTACTCAACTTTTACTGTATATTCTACTTTAGTCAGTCATTTTCCTTCATATATTTCTGATATTTTAATTGCTGACCTGTTTCCCATGGTTTATATTGGTTTGCAAAGTCAACCCTTGATTTATATGTTGGGTGATCGTAAGTCCAAAGCATATATATATATCCTGGCTCAGGCATTGACAAGCTCTGTTGATGCAGCTTCACAGTTGCTGTTGCTGTCGCAAAATTATTTTTGGTAAGCTCAAGCTCGAACCTGTCTGCCTCAAGCTCAATGCTTCTTGAATATGCGTTTGAAATAGGCGCTGTAATAAATAACATAAGGTTGATTGAAAGAATTATTAATGGAAAAGCAGCAACATCTGAAAGCCTGTAAAACCCATACTTTCCTTTAGACTTTTCTAAAAACCAGTTGCTGATTCTATATACTAAATATAATATAAGAATACCTCCAAGCCCTCCAAAAAAAATAGACTTCCATATATGCCCCATTAAATAGTGTCCCATTTCATGTGCTACAATCCCAAGTATCTCATCTACATTTAAATAATTAATGGTTGTATCCCAAAGCACAATTCTCTTAGTATTGAATACTCCTGTCATATATGCATTCATTTGATTTGTTTCTTTACTCTTATCAACCTGAAGCACCTGACAATTTTCTATATAGGTCTTACTCAGCAACTCATCAATTTTGACTGACAATTCTCTGTCTTCTATTTGTTTATATTCGTTAAACATAGGATCAATTACAACGGGCTGTAAATAAGACATAAAGAACATATATGGTATTGAAACAAGCGCAAGATAAAGCCACCAGCGTTTAGGAGATTTCTTGATTATTATAAAAGGAACCCATATAATGGCGGCTAAAATTACAGAATTCACTGCAAAGCTTTTAACACTCTCAGTAAGCCATTGAGCGAAGGTCTGATTTGACAGGCCATACTGATGCATTCTCAAAAAACCTGTATAAATGTCCAACGGTAGATATATTAGCATTTCAATTACTGAATACACAATGAAATATAGCATTATTATAAGAGTCCAGCGTTTAGCTTTTCTCCTTGCCCAATTTCTGATACTTGCCGAAAGCTTTGAAAAGAGAAAAAATGCAGGAACTGCAAAACCAAGAAACAATCTGATTAACCAGGTTGTCACCTTGCTCTTCTGAAAATCAAAAGCAGCTTGGGACGGCATTGCTACAGAAACTGTATCAGGTACTACTAAATGCGGGTTCTGTGGATATGTATTTAATATTTGTCTATAGTTTATAAATTCTGAAATCATTATCAAGCATGTAAATAGAGTGAAAACCACGAAAAATATTAGTATTGCTTTGCGTATTTCTTTATTCAACTCCCTCAGCCTCCATACGGGTAAATATTGCACCCTATATTCGATTTGGACAGTACATCATTATCCAATAACTTATCCATTGCTTAATTATATGATAGCATAAGGTCATTTAATGAATTAATACTCCTTTCCCATAGCAAATACTCTAATAATATTCAAATCTTTATCACAAACAACGCAGTCTGCATCCTTACCAACTTCGAGGCTGCCCTTTTTATTAGATATTTTCAATACCTCAGCAGAATTTTTAGTTATTACAGAAATAGCTTTTTCTATCGGAATACCCAGTTGTTTTATGGCAACTCTAATTTCCTCAAACAATATTTTGGTGCTAACAGTTTCAGAAGATATTACATTCCCTTTATCATCAAAAACAGGAATACTTCCATAGGCATCTGAACTCATTGTAACTCTGCTAGTATCTACACCAATATCAATGAGATACTTAATAGCATCATAAGTAGCAATACAGTCATTATCCCTTTCATTTGGTATAAAACCAGCCGTAAGGTCAATAAAGCCTCCTTCTTTCAAATAAAGAACAGCTTGTTCAAATAGCTTGTGTGTTCTATTCATATGTGTAGGAAGAAATTGCTTTTTAGGGATATGAGTTTCCTTTATTAATTTGAATAAATAATCCATTGCCTTCTCATCTATTCCCATATGAAAATGAACAAGTCCAGCCTTTCCAGAAATCAACGCACCGTTTCTGGTTTGTGCTGCAATTCTGCTTATTTCATCAAATGTTGGTTCGAAAGATCTGCTGTCGCCCAAGCAGATTTCTCCTACACCAATAACTTTATCAACAAAAACCATATCAGTTTGCACACTTCCTGTTAATGTTACAATTGGAACCTGATAAGCACCAGTAAAAATATAGGTAGACAAACCTTCCATCTCAAGTTGTTTTGCCTTTGCATACAAGCTTGCAGTATTTCTGGTTACAGCATCTGCACCAAGGACACCGACAACTGTAGAAATTCCATTTTTAAGTATGTCCTTAGCTCTAGCAGAATCTGTTCTGGTAATATATCCTCCTTCTCCTCCTCCGCCAGCTATATGAACATGTAAATCAATAAATCCCGGAAAAACAATATAGTCACTGCAATCAAGAGCCTTCACGTCTTTTAAAGCAGACGCATCTATAGTCTCCTCAATTAATGCTATCTTATCAAAACAAAACAGTATATCCTTTTTGCCAAGATAATCAGGTGAATATACCGTAGCATTCTTCATTAGTGTGAACATTGTTTTTCCTCCGTCGTAATTGAGCTAACTAATAGTCCAGTCCCAAATGCGGTCTATACTATGAACATAGTTAATAAGCCTCCAAGATTGCTAACTATCTCATAAAATTATGGTAGTAATAATTAAATAAGCCTTACCTATTATAGCACCTTGCTTAAAAATTCTTTTGTTCTGTCATTTTTGGGATTCATAAAAATTTCTTTAGGCGTTCCCTCTTCCTTTATCATTCCCTCATCCATAAATAACACTCTAGTAGCAACTTCTTTAGCAAAACCCATTTCATGAGTAACAACCACCATTGTCATACCTTCTGCAGCCAATTCCTTCATTACCTCAAGCACCTCTCCTACCATTTCAGGATCTAGTGCAGAAGTTGGTTCATCGAACAGCATTACATCAGGTGACATTGCAAGGGCGCGCACAATTGCTATACGCTGCTTTTGTCCGCCTGATAATTGTACAGGATAATTATTTGCTTTATCTTCAAGTCCTATACGTTTTAAAAGCAATTTTGCCTCTTCCTCTGCTTTATCTTTAGGAATATTTTTTAACTTGATTGCCCCAAGAGTAATATTATCTATAATTGAAAGGTGTGGAAAAAGATTAAAATTTTGAAAAACCATCCCCATCTTTTGTCTCTGCTTGTTGATATTATTACTTTTATCTGTAATGTCTACACTCTCAAAAATGATTTTACCATCTGTAGGGTACTCCAATAAATTTAGGCATCTGAGGAAGGTACTTTTACCAGAGCCACTTGGACCAATGACAACAACAACCTCACCCTTTAGAATGGAAACATCAATTCCTCTGAGAACATGAAGTGTTCCGAATTTTTTGTGTAAATTAGCAACCTCAATCACTAGCTCTCATCCTCCTCTCAGCAAAGCCCAGCACTCTGGTCAATGTAAATGTAAGTATGAAATAAATAATAGCAACTACTATTAAAGGTTCAAACGGCTTATAAATAGCTGACTTTACAATGTCTGCACTTCTCATTAACTCTACAATACCTATAACTGAAAGAATAGAGGATTCCTTTATTACAACTACAAATTCATTTCCCAACGCAGGCAGTATATTTCTAATAGCCTGAGGTAATATTATATATCTCATAGACTGAGTGCTGTTAAAACCTATTGAGCGAGCTGCTTCCATCTGACCCTTATCTACAGCCTGAATTCCTGCTCTTATGATTTCTGCCACATATGCTCCACTATTTATTGCCATTGCAATTACACCAGGTATAAATCTATTCATCTCAATACCAAGTAAAGTGAACTTAGGGAAGGATATACTGAAATATACTATTGAAATTTGAACTAATAGAGGAGTTCCTCTAATAAATTCTATATATGCCGATGCAATAAATTTATATACATAATTTTTAGATATTTTCATTAAGGCTATAAGTGTTCCTATTATTACACCTAATAGTACAGTCAAAATGGCAATCACAATAGTACTTATGGTGCCATTAATAAAATATTGTGAATAATCTTTCACAAAGCCAAATTCCAAATTATTACCCCCTTACAAAAATTAGTTATTCATTTTTCATGCATAAAAAGTCTATCGGTGTTTATCCAAAAAAAGTTAAGTTTTCGACTATTTTAAAATTTGACACCACATTTTTAAATGCAAATTAGCATAAAAAGGTGTTGAAAACCTGTTTTTGACATAAATTAGGACTGCCTCAAACGAAACAGCCCAAAAGTATGAAAATATCTCTATTTAGTCACATTCTTATCATTTGCTTCTTGAACAAACTTGTCAATTGCTCCTTCTTCCATAAGCCTATCCAATGATTTATTTATAAGAGCTACTAAATCAGAATTTCCTTTCTTAACTGCAATTGCTGATCCACCTGATTCTTCTTCTACAGTAATTTCTGACAAAGCCAAATCACTATTGTTTTTAATATATCCATTAGCAACCGGTAGCTCAACAACTAATGCATCTATCTTTTTATTTTTTAATTCCAAAACTAAATCTGGAATTTTACCTAAAGAAACAAGGGTGGAAGCTTGCATTTGTTTCTTTGCTATTGATTCCTGAGTTGTACCTAGCTGCGCACCAACATTTTTCCCTTTTAGATCTGCAATAGACTTTATTTTGTCTTTATCCTCAGCTCTAACTAAAACTCCCTGCTTTGCTTCATAATATATCTTTGAAAAATCAACTGCTTTTCTTCTTTCCTCATCTGGATTCATTCCTGCAATAACAATATCCACCTTATCGGAATTAAGTGCAGCTAAAAGACCATCAAAACCCATATCAACTATTTCAAGCTGTACACCAAGATCTTTTGCAATTTCGTTTACTATTGAAATATCAATTCCAATAATAGTGTCCTTGCCGTCAACCATAGTGTGATACTCATAAGGAGCATAATCTGCACTTGTTCCTACAACCAGTTTACCGCTCTTTTCTATCTTTTCCATTGTTGGTGTTTCTCCGCAGCCCGCTATAGATAAACCTATTGTAGCTACTATTGAAGCACAAAGTATCCTTTTCAATATTCCTTTCATTATTATCCCCCTATCCAAAATATATATGACAATTATAATCTTCAATGCATAAAAATTCAACATTTTACTCAAAATTAATGTTATTATTTAATACGGTTTGTATTTTACTGTCGTGTCATAGCTTATTTTGTCCGTAATTAACTAAATTATTATTCTAAATCACTCAATTTTCGCATTAAAAGCCTATCGATTCAGCTGACTTATCTATGGTTTGTTGCCCAAATAATTACATTAATAGTAAGTACGAGGAACTAGCATTGTTCATTATCAGCCTTTTACCCGCTGCACACATTCACCATTCATGGTTTAGCAAGCTTTTTTCACCAACGAATTCATGCAATTATTTCCAACCCAACTTTACGATGAAAAGTACATCCATTTTCAAGATATAGTTTGTTATTCAGTAAATTAAATTAATTCTTACTGCTAAAGTTTATATTTAATTCTATGCCAAAAATTCACATTAAAGCACTATTAATGTGTCCATGCCACGTAGATACTATTTACAGTTATTATAAAGAGACAAAAAATGTCCCCCACTTCTATAAGTGTGCGCGTACCACTTTGGTTCAGGCGAAGAAAATATCTCCCGCCTCTTTAAATCTAGGTGTTGTAACTTTATTTACCCATTTTATTTAAAAAATAAACACTATAATATCTTGTTTATTTTTATTTAGACAACCGGTAATTTTTGCCATCCAATTGACGTATTATATATTTAGCATTTCAAATTTATAATCAAGGATGGATAATACAATGGTGCACAAATATTTATGTGTTGGATTTTTATCAGTTTCTCTTTTAATTCAAAGTTCAACTGCGTTTAGTGTGGAGAGCAGTATCTACCAGGAAAATCAACTGTTAAATTCATTGGAAATAGCTGTACAGGCTGATACAAATGAGCAACTTCAAGTCTCAGATTACCCTCTATCACAACAAGAACTCATTTTTCTGCAGGAGCAGCTCAGAAAGGAACAGGAACAGCTAATTAAGGAGCAAGAACAGCTTAAAATTGAACAAGAACAACTAAAGATCGCTCAAGAACGGTTAAAAATCGATCAAGAAGAGCTTGAAACTGCTCAATTCGACATAAAAAAAGCACAGGAAATACTTAAAAAAGCCCAAGATGAATTTAAAAAAACACAGGCACAACTTGATATACAAAACAAACAAAACAAACTGAAAACAGAAATTACTAACAAAAACTACTTAGGCTATTTAAAAAATTTAGGCTACTATAAAAATGTTTATAAAAATGATGAAACCCTAAATATCAGAAATACAATACTTCTCTTTCAAAGTAACCACAACATGAATGTAACTGGTACTTGGGACGAAGCATCGAAGCAAATGCTAATTAAAAGATTGGTAAGTCCAGCATTTACATATCTTGATACTATAAAAGTAGCTCCAACAAAAGGTAAGTGGATTGTTGTTAATAAAACTAAAAAAACGCTAACACTATATGAAGGAACAAAGGTTATTAAGAAGTATGCTGTTGCCGTTGGAAATCCAGCCAGTCTCACTAAAAGCGGTAAATTTATAGTAACAATGAAAATCGAAAACCCTGATTGGGGCGGTGGAGGCTTTTCTAATCCAATTAAGGGCGGCATTCCTGAAAATCCTCTTGGAAGCCGTTGGCTAGGAATTAATAGAACAGATGGCTCTTATGGAATTCATGGCACCAACTCCTTGTATTCTATTGGTAAATATATATCTCATGGCTGTATAAGAATGCAGAATTATTGTGTTGAAGAACTCTTCCCTCTCGTACCTCTGAAAGCTAATGTTTGGGTTGGTACACAAAATGAGCTGAGCAAATGGGGAATTACACAAAATCCTTTTGATATTCAAAGCAGTATAAAATAGCCATTGATAAAAATACGTGCACACTTTATAATACAATAATCTTATTCTAGATAGTAATATCTATATCAACTTTCGCAAATTAATATTCTATAGGTGTATAAGAATTATCAACTGCGAAAGTTGAATATCTATCTTGAATTTTAATATTTGTTGTGATAAAATACACAGTAGAAACACATTTGTCACTGAATGGCGGACACTTTATCGAGCAACATGAATTATAAGCAAATATTTTTATTATTTAAAACCCTTGTCATTCAGACATTTTACAATTTTAGCATATAATAAATATAATTTTACGAAGAATATTAGATTGGAGGAAATATACATGTCTAAATTAAAGGTTGGTATTATTGGTGGAACTGGAATGGTTGGTCAAAGATTTATTGCGCTTCTTGAAAATCATCCCTGGTTTGAGGTGGTTTCTATAGCTGCAAGTGGTAAATCTGCTGGCAAAACTTATGCTCAGTCTATAGATGGCAGATGGAAAATGTCAACACCTATTCCTGAAGGAGTTAAAAACATTTTAGTCAAAAATGCCACTGAACAAGTAAAAGAAATCTGCGCTGAGGTTGATTTTGTTTTTTGCGCAGTTGATATGAAAAAAGATGAAATTAAAAAGCTTGAAGAAGAATACGCAAAAAATGAAACTCCTGTAGTTTCTAATAATTCAGCTCATAGATGGACTCCTGATGTTCCTATGCTCATCCCAGAAATAAATGCTGATCATGTTAGTGTTATAGATGCTCAAAGAAAGAGACTTGGAACAAAGAATGGCTTTATTGCTGTTAAGCCAAATTGTTCTATTCAAAGCTACGTTCCATTACTTGAGCCTTTGATGAAGTTTGGAATTAAAAATGTTGTAGCATCTACTTATCAAGCAATTTCTGGTGCTGGAAAGAACTTTACTGATTGGCCAGAGATGTTGGATAATGTTATTCCGTATATAGGTGGAGAAGAGGAAAAAAGTGAACAGGAGCCGCTTAAAATTTGGGGTTCTGTTTCAAATGGCGAAATAGTTAAAGCTACATCTCCTCTAATCACTACTCAATGTATTAGAGTTCCTGTAACAGATGGCCATCTAGCTACTGTATTTGTTTCTTTTGATAAAAAACCATCAAAGGAAGAAATTTTAGAGCTGTGGAAAAATTATAAGGGTGAGCCTCAGACTCTTGAGTTGCCTAATGCACCAAAACAATTTATAACATATTTTGAAGAGGACAACAGGCCACAGACAAAACTCGACAGAGATATTGAAAATGGAATGGGAATTACTGCCGGAAGACTCCGTGAAGACAGCTTGTATGATTACAAGTTTGTAGGGCTTTCACATAACACAGTTCGTGGTGCAGCAGGCGGTGCTGTTCTGATGGCTGAATACCTTAAAGCAAAAGGCTATATACAAGCTAAGTAATTGCTATATTTTGTAAAAATTAAATGGTGTTAATATTTTGTCAGCTTCTGCCGATAAAAAAGCTAGGTGTAATAACCTAGCTTTTTTTATTTTTATCAGATGTCTACCGCTATTAAATCCAATTATATAAGGTATGGGATAAGTGGCGATATGACCCTGAATGACGATTTCTAAGCTTCATATATAGTAGAATTTATTTGAAGCCAAGAAACTCTGTTTATATCGATATTTTTATATACGTATTAATGTAGTGTTTATAATTCTGGAATTAAAGGAGAAAAAACATGGGCATAAAATCTGATTTTTCAGGTCAATATTCAGGAAAGCAAGGTGAACTACTAGTATGTGAAGGCGAACGCATCTCATCTATATTACTAATGCTCACTGGAAAGATTGACGTTTACTTATCACCATTTGAGAATTTATCAGCTGAAGACAGCTCTTCTATGGCTAGGAATTGCCGTCTCTTTACACTTGATCAGAATACTTTTTTAAGTGTTAATGACATTATAAGTAATGGTCAAAGCTCCTTTAGCTTGAAGTCAAAAGAAGCTTGCAATTTATATTGTTTTCCAGCCACTTCAATTAAAGGAATTAAAAATATAATTGCCACTCAAAAAGATTATTCAACCTACATAGTATCTTCTTTAGCAACGCTAATAGACCTAAGCTATAATGCTTTTCAGAAGCTATTACCAATCTGTGAGAGCATTAATACTTTGACCCAAAACCTATGTGTATATTATTGGGCAATTAAAGATAAATATTATTTTCAAAATGCAGACAGTCTAGAAGGTATTGAAAACTACAGAAAAATTTACGAGGATGCTAAAAACTCTGATTACAAATTTTTTCCTCTCGATTCCGAGTCTTTGTTTTCTAAATATGATATCTCGGTCATACAAGAGGATGAAGCTGAAATGGATACCTCAAGTATAGAATATTTTTCAAGACTGCTGAATGTACCACTAGAACAACGAAAAGGTTTTTTTAATTGCGATGATGTTATATGTGAATATCATATTCAAAAAGGTTCTGATTATCTTGACTTTTTGATTAGCTCTACAAAAAGCCTTTTATCGACATTATATAAAAATATAGATCTTCTTTATCTTTCATCTGATAACCTAGTTCAAACCTATGGTAAAATTATTGTTGATTCAAAGGATGACAAAGAAGCTGCGATAACCGGCTTAGCCATATTAAAGCAGGCACTTGAAATATTCTCAAACAATATTGAAAAGCTGCAAAATGAATTTGACTGCTTTACCAGCTTAAATATGCCTGACTTACTTGGTTACTATGATATTGTTAAAGAAAAAGCTTCTATAAAACAATCTACTATTAACATTGATAATATTGAGATAATTGGCAATGAGCTACCTCAAGAATTGGAAAATAGCACTGAGAAAATATTAAAATACTGCTCTTGCTCTCAGGAAATTATAGACAGCCTAAACAAAAGACTCAGCCAGTTCAGGATGCTAAAGGATAAAACCTCCTCTGATCCTGAAGTTAGAGAGCTGCGTGCTTCTCTCTCAGCTGATTTTTTTGTTATATATGAAGATGTCTTTAAAAAGGCTCAGAAGGAAGAACGCTGCCCCAGACTAATCAGTATGTTTCTGAATTATGGTTATATGGATGAACGCCTACTAACCAAGGAGCAGACAATAGCCTTATACAGGCTCTGTGACAAGGATTATTCAAATTCAAAGTACTCTATTCATAGTACTAAGGAATGGTTAGAAAAAATATACAAAAATGAGAAAGATCCATCAATTAACGACTTTGGACAAGACTATTACGACTTATTCAGAGATATGAAAAAAAGAAAAATTGTTACAGACAAAGACAAGCCTGCTTACGATAATGATTTTAATGCAAAATTATCCTTTGAAATAAATAATATGATTAAAACAAATCAAAAGGTTTGTCATGGACAAATGAGCAGCTATTTCCCAATTCTTCATAAGGATATTATAACCAGGGACTTAGAAAAAGCTGTATTAACTCCTGATAAAATAGAACGTGCTATTGAAAAAATATTAGAAATTGATTTTTCTGTTTTCTATAGAGAAATCTGGTATAAAAACGAATCAAGAGGAATTGAAAAAGAACCTATTATGAAAGAAATTTTACCTGATATTATCCTTGTTCCGACCTTTGGTTCACGTGGTTCTATGTGGCAGGAGATAACAGGCAGAGCTAGGAACACACCTGGAAGATTCATTTTGCCAGCGTTCACAGATGAAAACATTGATGTACTTATTTTGAAACTTATCGGTACTTTCCGTTGGGAGCTTTGCCGTACAATGATGGGAATTTCGTGGAATGATATAACAGAGAAATCTTTAACCTCTGAGTATACAGATTACATTCAATTCTACAAAAAGAACCATGACTTAACAGAGGATGCTAAAGCTAAGATTAAAGTTCAAATTCAGAAGAACAGAAATCTAATGAAGGATATTTTTACAAGTGACTATGATACTTGGATTAATTACGAGTCAAAAGGTATACTGCGACTAAATAAAATAGTTAGATCTATTATGTTCCGCTATTGTCCTCTGCCAAAGGAAATTAGAGGTAATCTTGCAAAACAGCCTGTATTCACAGACTTGGCAACACAATTAAACAACTCATGGGCTAAAACAGCAAAATCCTTAACTGGCAAGTACTCTAAAATGTTTAAAGATGATCCAATTGATGCAGATTTAGAAGCAAATCTTATTTATTATAGGGATATGTAAGTTTGGCTTGCTTAGTGGTATTGGACATAGGTATGAACACTTACAATATATAGTTTATGAAATTAGATGCTGCGCTGTATATTGTATTGCAAAAGATTTAAATAGCACAATTTAATTCACGTAAAAAAACCTCAAATTGTATAACATTTGAGGTTTTTTATTTTACAAAATTACACCACAGCAACACATTCAATTTCAATCAATACATCCTTTGGCAGCCTTGCCACCTCAACACACGATCTTGCTGGATAATTCTGAGTAAAATATTTTTTATACACTTCATTTATTACAGCAAAATCACCCATATCTTTAATAAAAACTGTAGTTTTGACTACGTTGTCAAGACTCGCACCTGCACCAATTAAAACCTCTTTTAAGTTCTGAAGTGCCTGTTCCGCTTGTTCTGCCACACCACCCGACACCACTTCACCTGTTTTAGGATTTATAGGTATAGCACCAGAAGTATAAATAGTATTGCCAGCCTTTACGGCTTGTGAGTATGGGCCTATCGCAGCAGGCGCTTTATCAGTTGAAATTGTCTCAAAATTCATAAGTCTAGTCTCCTTATTAATTAAGTTGGTCACTTACCTACTCCATATTTTTATTAATTGCAATATGCTTGAAGCTTTTTTTGTTCGAAGCATAATCATCAACTACATGTCCATTTCCTATCAACTTGTACTTGTAGCTTGTCAAGCCATCAATACCTACTGGTCCTCTTGCATGGAGCTTGCTTGTGCTGATACCTACTTCGGCTCCAAAGCCATACTTGAAGCCATCACTGAACCTAGTTGAAGCATTCCAGAATACATTACCCGAATCAACAAGATTCATAAATTTCATTGCATTAGCTTTATTTGTGGTTATAATTGAATCCGTATGTCCTGAGCCATAAGTATTTATATGCTTAATTGCTTCATCAACATCTGCTACAAGCTTAATAGAAATAGTATAATCCAAATATTCTGTTGCCCAGTCAGCTTCACACGCAGGTTTTGATTCTATAATCTTCTGTGTTCTCTCATCACCAAAAATCTCTACACTTTTATTATCAAGTTCTGCTTTTAAAATAGGAAGGAATTTTTCAGCAATAGCCTCATTTACCAATAAAGTCTCTGCTGCATTACACACAGCAACATACTGAGTTTTTGAATCAACGGTAACCTTTACTGCCATATCAAGGTCTGCTTCCCCGTCAACATACACATGGCAAATACCATCTGCGTGACCCATAACAGGTATTCTGGAATTGTCCATTATATAACGCACAAACTCATTTGAGCCTCTCGGAATAAGAAGGTCTATATACTCATCCATTTTCAGCATTTCATTGACATCTTCCCTGCTTTCCAGAAGATTAATCCACCCCTTTGGAAGACCTGCAGCCACAGTCGCCTCCTCGATAATATCAGCTAATACCTTGTTTGTCTCTTTAGCTTCTCTTCCACCTTTTAGCAGGACACTATTTCCGCTCTTTAAGCACAGAGTAGATATTTGAACAAGTGCATCGGGCCTGGATTCAAAAATAATTCCAATAACGCCGATTGGACATGTGACCTTGTATAGCTCAAGTCCATCATCTAGCATTGTTGAGAGCATTGTCTTACCAACAGGGTCGTTAAGTCCTATTAAGCTTTTGATACCCTCAACTACATCGTTAATCTTTTTTTCATCAAATTTGAGTCTCTTCAATAGCGGAGATGCAAGCTTTTCTTCCTCACTTCTTATTAAATCAGCATTATTAGCTTCAGTTATTCTATCCTTATTTTCCAGCAATGCCATTGCAATTCTTGCAAGTGCATTATTCTTTGTCTCTAAATCCAGTGCTGCCATTTTAGTTGCTGCATCACTGGCATTTATACATATTTGCTTTATATCCATGTTTAATCCTCCCACGCCCGCTTAAGGCACATATAATGGTAAAATTTTAAAAAATTCTATCTTTTATAACTTCCTTTTTAATAATAAAGTCTAGTGGGTATGGTAGTATATTACGTTCAAAGTTATTTTCCAGCCATACCCTTTGTCTTATAACGCCTAGATACAAAATGAAATTATTCGATTTTATACACCATCAAAAACCACTTGTGGTTTTTGTGGCTCGAAAATGCACCTTGTTCGTACATACTTTATTTTCGAGCTTATTACATTCAGCGGCGTTTCAATGAGGCAGGAGGTATTCTAACCGCCTGAAACCAAAGCGGTACCCGCCACTTATAGAAGTAGGGGACATTTTCTTGCCTCGTTATTGACTATTATAATATAATTCCAGCATTTATCCAACAAGCAATTCGCATACATAAACCGCAATAATTGCACAAACAGCAACCTGTAAAAGACCTTTTTCAAAGTATGCCAAAATCATAGCCACAGCAAACCCGATAATTGCTGATGTTAAATGCCCCGTAGAAAACAATATATCCGGAAAAATCATTGCGCCCAATACCGCAAAAGGTACATAGCTCAAAAATGCAGTAAGAAATCGAGACTGTATTTTATTTTTAAAAATAGCCATAGGCAATACTCTTGGAAGGTATGTTACAATAGCCATTAAAAGCACTGCAATTATTGTTTTAGTGGTCATCCTCTACATCCTCCATTGGAAAAATTTTTGCACCCAAGGTACATGCAATCACTGTGGCAATAATTATTCTCCAGCCACCGGATATAAAAGAGAATATAGGTATCCACTTTATAAGAGAACTTATAATTATTGCACAGGCCGCAACTAAAAGAGCCGCTTTAGATTTCTTTGCTGCTGGTATAACTAACGCAATAAACATAGCATAAAGTGCAATTCCCATCGAATTTTGCAAGGTTTCAGGCAGCAAAGTACAAACAATTGCTCCTAATGCCGTACCCAACGCCCATCCCAAGTAAGGTAAAATTTCAAGGCCCAGCATAAAAGAAAATGTAATGTCTTTTTTCTGCATAGCCGCTACAGTAAAGGTTTCATCTGTTATTCCGAAAGACATAATCCACCTTTTTGCATTTGATATGCCCTGAGTGATTTTCTGAGAAAGAGATAGGGACATAAGCATATATCTTATATTTATAACAAAAGTGGTTACAGTTATTTCAACATATCCTGCACCGGCTATAATTAGGTTTGTGCCCGCAAATTGCCCTGCTGATGTTAAGTTTGTCATTGAAATAAGAATTACAATCCATACTGGAATTCCGCCATTAACTGCCATCAGCCCAAAAGTAAATGACACAGGAAAATATCCTAATGCGATAGGAATACTCTTTTTAATTCCATCTACAAAATCGTACTTGCTTTGTTTTTTATCTGACAGTATTTCTTTTTTATTTAATTCCATTTTACAATCCTCTATATACTTGTTATATAAAATTTATCTACTGTAAAATCACCTTATACTAATTTACATTTAAAATATGTAATCACATTTTAAATAGCCACATTTGCAGCGATAGAGCGAAGCTCTCAAAAAACGAAAAAGTACTATTTAATGCTGTTGAACACAACAAATAGTATTATAGCATATACTATAATTGCTTTTGTGCAAAATATAACTTTTTTATTTAAAAATAATATTTTAACTGTTGCAACTAATATTGTATTTTGTGAAGTATTTAACAAAAAAAGATTCTGATTATCAACTTATGATATTCAAAATCTTTATATATGTTTTGTTACAATAATATATTACTAATTTAATTTATATTAATATTTATTGTCTCCTCCAAATAAACCTCCAAGTATTCCTCCACCTATTCCTGAAATACCTGATTGCTGTTCACGGTGTACAGAACTTGCTGATGTCAGCCTGTCGGCAAGCCTTGAAAGGGGTAAGCTCTGAAGATAAACGGTTCCAGGACCTGTTAGCTTTGCAAGAAATACTCCCTCTCCGCCGAACAATGCATTTTTGAAGCCTCCTACAAACTGAATATCATAATCCACTGTCGGTGAGAAGGCAACCAAACAGCCTGTATCAACCTTCAAGGTCTGACCTGGCATAAGATCCTTTCGAATAATGGTTCCTCCAGCATGAATAAACGCCATCCCATCACCAACTAATCTTTGAAGGATAAATCCTTCTCCGCCGAAGAAGCCAGCACCAAGTTTTCTTGTAAAAGCAATTTCAACATCCACTCCATTTGCACAGCACAAGAAAGCATCCTTTTGACACAAAAAGCTTCCCCCTACACTGGACAAATCAATAGGAATTATCTTACCAGGATATGGTGCTGAAAATGCCACATGCTCTTTCTGTGTACCAGCATTGTAAAAAGTAGTAATAAAAAAGCTTTCTCCTGTCAGCATTCTTTTCAAACCTTTAAACGCACCACCCTGAGTTGATGTTTGCATCATTACATTGTTGTCAGTGTACATCATTGCACCAGCTTCTGCCCTAACACCTTC
The DNA here is from genome assembly GCA_023416275.1 of Bacillota bacterium. Lineage (GTDB taxonomy): Bacteria > Bacillota > Clostridia > Acetivibrionales > DSM-1351 > Ruminiclostridium. The sequence continues at coordinate 71,809 of JAEZIB010000091.1, forward strand.
AGAAGGATCCAATTCAATCTCAACAATTTGCATATCATCCCCGATGATTTTGTAATCAATTACGTCTCCCATATTAACCTCCCGCTCCCCATTTGGCACAAAAATTTGGTAAATTTTTAGTGGAGAACCTCTGCTTCGCAGAGGTATGCATTCTTAATTGCTTGCTTCCACATTTAAAAAAGAACAATACTATTATTATACGAAAAAATATTATAACAGTCTGTATTTGTCTTAATGTAAAAATCATATATATATAATTTTCTTATAGAACCTTTTTTCTGATGCACTTATAACACAAATATGTTCTATGAGTTCATCAAAATAATAGTTACCGATATTACACATACTCTTCAAGTTTCAACATCTGCGGTATAAACTTTGACCAGTTTAGCACTTTACTTAATTCTCTCACTCTAGATAGCAAAACCAAAGCACTTGCATCACTATATACTTTGTAGGGCTCTTGTTAATACAGTATCCCAGGGTCTTGACTCTATCACTCTAATATTATTCTGATTACAAGTGTCTGCTATCCATTTCCCATATGCAATACTTATTTCAGCTCTGTATTGTTGTAAATCGCCACCCTCTCTTAATAAATAATTCTGTAATATTTGATTAATGTCTGCTTCATTTACAAAAATTGATTTTACCTCTGGATTCTCAAAAGATTTTGTGAATTCGGGATAAATAAAATCACCCTCAATAATAATAGGTAATTTATCTTCAATATGCCTGTTTACAAGCTCTTTCAATACCGGAATCATTTCTTTGCTTACATCAATCAACCAGTTTACATTGCTATCAACTCCGACATCCTTCCAATTAACGCCAGTATTCCAATAATGTATTGCAGGAAAACTTTCTTTTGTTGTAACCGTTTCTACAGATAGGTAAACATCATCGACTTCTAAGACATTCACACCATAGAATCTAGCAATTTCATAAGCTATGCTTGATTTACCTGTTCCCGAAGCACCACCTATAAATAAAACGGTCCAGTTTCTATCATTATTCACTTGTTAATCTCCTTTATAAAAATCTTAATTATCAAAAATATAATAAATATAAATTCTATTTTTTTGATTAATCTCCTTCATATTAGCTTTATATAAAAGTTATTATTTTATTTTGTTGGGAATTTTGTGATATGCTTTTACTTTGAATATTTTTTCTCCTATGTATCTTCTTATTTCTAGTATATATTTTTTGATTGCTTCTTAATTACATTTAATACCATAATAGCTCTAAATTATTATTGAATATTTTTCTATTTCAAACTTTTTAATAAACTTATCTAGGCAGTCATACCTAACTGAAACATATATTTCTCTTTTAGCTGACAAAACATTCATAAAAGTATTATATAGCCCTTGTTCATAACATATTTCCAGAGGGCCTATTTCATCAATATATATTGGCTGGATGTCCTTCACAATACTAGCTTCAATAATTTCCTCTGCAAATTTCAAACCTATTTCAGAAAAGCTATAATCATAGTACGAATGCCTTTCATTCCAATTTTCTTGAAGAAAGTTTTTTTTTAATGAAAAAATGAGGCCATCTCCCGTAGAAAGCCTTATAATTTCCTGTCCTGCATTGGTGCCATTTATATAAAATTTTTTTGTTATAAATCCGTCTCCACATTTTATATCATTGTATATCTGAAGCATTTTTGTTGTTTTTCCGCTGTCTATCTCACCTGAAATGATATTTACCATGTTTTTTTACCTTGTCTATAATTCTTTTATAATCGTCATCTGTATCTAAGTCCAGCAATATTCCTTCGTCATCTACATCAACCGTCTTATATCCTGTTTCTCTTATAAAATCTCTTAGAGTGATATCTCTGTCGTCATTCAAATAATGCTCGGCGAATAAGCTTTTCATCAATATTGGGTGGCCCTTCTCACCTTTATATGCAGGGATTAAAATATCTCCCTCCTCCTCTAGTAAAGCTCCATAGGTGTTTCTACTTATAAGTGCATAATCTCCAGGGACAAAGAAAAACCTATCTTCAATCAGATGGTTGAATGCATGCCTTATAGAGCTAATCATGCCTTTCGTGTAATTTTCATTATATATCAATTCCACTTTTGTATAATTATCAGCAATATCTCTGATGTCCTCAAATCTATATCCCCCGACAATTATCACCCTCTTACAATATTCATACATGCTATCAATACATCTTTCTAAGAGAGTTTTTCCTCCAATATCCAGCGTCATTTTAAATTTTCTCATTCTAGAAGATAAGCCAGCTGCCAGTATAATACCTTCAACACTCATAATTCTATATTACCCACTGGATATATACAGCTATTATGAGCATAGTCACAGATAAAACAGGACTAAGCTCAATATAATTTTGCGCCTCATTCTTTGCACTGCTTTTTGTTTTCTGCAGTATTATTCCTATTACGTATATAAATAATGATGTCACTATATTATCAATAATAAAGAAGTTTAAAAAGGACTGCAAGCTTGATATTGGCGATATTTCTATTAAATACTCAGGCAAGAACAGTACATATAATATATATAATATTCTCCAACTGGTATTGATTAAAATGATTGAACTTTTATTTATTCTATATCTGCTTACTACTCTGAAAATTGTGTAAACTGCAAGACTCTCTAGAACAATTGAAACTGCCGGATTTATCACATAATCAATTCTTACAGGAGCAAATAGATCAACAAGCTTAATAATAGCTGCAATCAGAGCTGTAATTATTACCGACCAATGCTTACCAGTTTTCAGATAAACGATTTTCATAAAGTAAAAGGCTATTGGGAACCAAAGCATCCAACCTAATTTTACTGGCAAAATATGCAGCGCATGCCCTAAAGTAGCTTCCACAAGTCCCCATATTGCACCATAAAAAGCTATAATACAAATGTGCTTTTTCATAGCAAATCTCCCCTCAATATAAAATAACTAGGTTATTTTATTCACCCAGTTATTTTTATTACTAATTTTCTATTTTAATTACTATCTTTTTGAAGCTCAAGCGCCTTTTTTACTGCAATCTTAATTTCTTCTCCTCCTGTGCACCTGCAGATATTTGACTCAAGCCACTCAATAATGACGTTATCGTCAGCATCGGGATGTAGGGTTATCAGTCCATAGCTGTTCATTATAAAACCAGGCGTGCAGTAACCGCATTGAAATGCCCAACTGTCAATAAATGACTGCTGAATTTTTGTGTTATTCAAGCCTTCTATGGTAGTAATCTTGTGGCCTATTGCTTCAACAGCCAGCATAAGGCAGGACTTTACAGGCCATCCGTCCACTAAAACCGTACAAGCGCCACAGTCGCCATTTTCACAGCCGGGTTTTGCGCCTGAAAGCCCCAATTGCTCACGCAGTGCCCACAAAAGAGTATCTGCTGGTCTTACGAATAGTTTTCTTTTCTCATTATTAACATCTATTTCAATCTCACTTTTACCTGATATCCTGAGCATATTTTTTCACTCCCTTAACTCACTCCAACTGCTTTCATAGCATCAAATATGATATCCCTTAAAACAAATTTCCGGTACTCTGCACAGCCCAATATATCCTCAATCACTGTTCCCGGAATATGAGATATTGCTGCTTTTATTCTATCTTCTACAGCCATTTCCTTATTATTCAAATCCTTTTCCATATTACCTGACCTAAAAGGAAAATCACACAAACCACTGAACGCAATTCTGATATTGTTGTCTTTATTAAGAGCTGTAGCTGTAATAAGCGGATAATCAATCTTTTCTTTTTTTACCTTCTTAACATGGAAATACGGAAGATTAATAAAACTTGCATTAATGATAAATTGTACTATCAGTTCTCCCCTTGACAATCTTAAGCCTTCACTGAAAACCTCTGACAGCGGCACTGTTTTCCAGCAGTAGCCGCCTTCAATTACAACATTACAATCAGAGAGCATAAGTGGTAATATTGCTTCACGGTATATAATAGTCCCGCAAACATTACCTCCCAAAGTCACTTTATCCTGTATTGTATGATCCGCCACTCTTTTTACTGTCTGGCTTAGCAATGGAAATAAATTCTTCTCAGCAATCTGCGTGAGGGTTACGGCAGAACCAATTACTAAATTCTCATTTTCAAATTTATTTTCAATACATTCTGGTATTGCCTTTATATCAATTACTGCACCTGTATATATGTTGCTAATCCTACCC
>JAEZIB010000099.1 GCA_023416275.1 Bacillota bacterium
GAACGGTAGTGAGCAGTGGGACGATTGAGCCAGATGGGCGGAAAGCCCCTTGGTCGTGCCCGCAGGCACGAAACCTCCCCATTCGTTTTAACTTCTCCGACCTCACATTTGACATTGAGGTGAATACAGTGGCAAAACCCACCGGTTTCCTGGAATACCAGCGCGTTGGCTATCCCAAGCGCAACCCTGCAGACCGCCTTGCCGATTGGCAGGAAATCCGCCTGCCCGCTGACCCCGATGTGGTCAAAACCCAGGCGGCCCGCTGCATGAACTGCGGCATCCCCTTCTGTCATGGCGGTATACTGCTCGCCGGCATGGCCGCCGGCTGCCCGGTGCATAACCTGATTCCCGAATGGAACGACCTGGTCTACCGCGGTCAGTGGCACGAGGCCTACCTGCGCCTGCAGCGCACCAACCCCTTCCCTGAGTTCACGGGCCGGGTTTGCCCCGCCCCCTGCGAGGGCAGCTGCACCGAGGGCTACCACATGGAGGCCGTGACCATCAGCGCCCTGGAATACGAAATCATTGAGCGCGCCTACAAAGAAGGTTGGGTCAAGGCCCATGCCATGAGGCCCACCGGCAAAAAAATAGCCGTGGTCGGCTCCGGCCCCGCAGGCTTATCCGCCGCGTATTTTTTGAACTATGTCGGCCATGAGGTCACCGTTTTTGAACGGCAGGATCGGCCCGGCGGGCTGCTCACCTACGGCATCCCCAACATGAAGCTGGACAAAGCCGTGGTGGATAGGCGCGTTGCGCTCATGCAGGAATCAGGCATTCACTTCGCCCTAAATACCGAAGTGGGCCGCGACATCCCCGCCCAGCAGCTCTTATCAGACTTTGACGCGGTGCTGCTTAGCGGTGGCGCCACCAAGCCCCGGGGCCTGACCGTGCCGGGCAAGGACCTTTCTGGCGTGCACTTTGCGGTAGACTTTTTGACCGCAAACACCAAGCACATTCTGGATGGCGCATTGCCCGAAGGGTACATCAGCGCCAAAGACAAGCATGTCATTATCTTAGGCGGCGGCGATACCGGCACCGACTGCGTAGCCACCTCCCTTCGCCAGGGCTGCAAAAGCGTCGTTCAATTCGAGATCATGCCGGAACCGCCGGAGCACCGCATAGATTTCGATAACCCCTGGCCCGAATGGCCCAAAAAGCTGAAAGTGGATTACGGCCAGGAGGAAGCCATACACATCGCCGGCCGCGACCCTCGTCATTACCTTATCAACACCAAAGAGCTCATCGGCGATGCAAGCGGCCACGTCAAAGAAGTGCGCACCGTGAACATCGAATGGGTCAAAAACGCCCAGGGCCGCATGATCCCTCAGGAAGTACCCGGCAGCGAAAAAACTTGGCCTGCTGACCTGGTTCTCCTGGCCATGGGCTTCCTGGGCCCGGAAGATACCCTGCCCACCGCCCTCACCCTGGACCGGGACGAGCGCAGTAACGTCAAAGCATCCTACGGCTCCTTCCAAACCAGCATCGATAAAGTCTTTACCGCCGGAGATATGCGCCGCGGCCAAAGCCTCGTCGTTTGGGCCATTCAGGAGGGCAAGCTCGCCGCTAGGGAAATCGACAAGTTCCTGACGGGCAAATCGGTGATTGTGGAGTAAATGAATAGGGGATATGCTTTGCGGGGAGAGTTCCTTTTGAAAAAGGAACCCTCCCCGCAATCTATCACAGAAAATTAGGCAGCGCGTTTTAGTTGGGGCCAACCATCCTATTGTGAAAAAATTTTTGATTAATCGTAGTAATTAATCCAGTAGTCATTGGTAGTATTTTAAAACATCAGTAACTCATTATGTCGTCTATATAGATCGGCGTTGAAAAATAAGCTATTATGTGATAATATTAGAAAAATTGCTACCGATTGTAAATTGCAAGTTGTTTCATCAAGTCACATCGAAAGGATGATAAACATGAGAGCAAATATGGCAAAAAATCTTTATACAAAAGCGAACTGGAATAATAAATATTCTGATAAATCAACTATTTTATTTGAAATTGCAAGTAGCATAACCGCTTATAAGGAATACCAGATGCTATATATTGGTAGAGATGTATCTCGCCAGGCTCATTCACTCAGGACATCTGGAACAAAGGCATTTATTGCAATGGAATTGGCATACAAGTATTGTTTGTATAGGAAGTATAAAGAAGCATTTATGGGTAGAGTAATGCAACAATCGACATATGATTCGAAATTGAGTTATCTTAGTAGTAGAAAGTGTAATCACTATTACCTGCAACAGGAGTTTCTTTTATATGAAAATACAGATATTGATTTGGAAATGATATTAAGAAGTGCTAAATCATGTAACAACTTAATCAAACATGAAGACGGTATTCCAGATCCTCATGAACTTAGACTGGCACTAAATGAGATATCAAGATTTATAAAGAAGTTTATTGAACCTTCTTTTTCCATGCCGACTTTTGAAAACTCTGTTTCTGGCATTTCGAATGCATGGACAGAATTTTTTAGGGATGTCGATAGTTTTGGTGATAGCAATACATATATATTGATAGCACCTGAAAATATTGGTGACCCCAATCACGAGTTAAAAAACCTATTCAATATTAACTGGGATATGGTTATTGATTTTTGTCCGTCGTCTGACACGAATGGGCTTGAATGTTTATATGAAAATACAACAAAAATAAGAGCTCATATCAGAGATTTTTCTGCGTTAAGTTGCAGTCAGACTATACATCTATCACAAGCAACATATTGGGTTATGGCTAATGGATTTATAGATCAGAGTAATACAATAACGCAAACGCCATTGGCCTGGATAAATAGATATTCAAACAATGCTCTTGGCTTTTTCAAAAAGTTTCGATCAATATATCCCAAACGTGCAAAAGTGATTATTATGCAAGGAGTCAATGCACAAATACTTACGCAAATTGTAACTGCATTGACAAGCGCATATTTATATATTGATGCCAATACGCAAGCCGAGCGCTATGAGATAGAGTTTTTCTTGCTTTCTGGTGATGATCAATACCTACAGATAAATGAGAATATATCTGTTAACTTCAACAGAACACTTTTGAAGTTAAATGAACTATTGGAGCACTTAAATATCAGGAACCATTATAGTTCTCATAATCAAATAAAAAGAGCGATTCCGGGTAATGAATATCCTATAGAACTAGATGAGGATTTTTATGTAAAGTTCAGTGAATTTGGAGATTTGGTACATTTGAATATTGAGAATACACCAAAAGTTATTTCTGACCCAAAACAGTTCTATATAGGCGCAAAGCCTATTAGTTGGATAGGACTACGACAGCAGATTGATGTATTACGATATTCATATACGCATGTATATAAAGAAAAAATCTCAGAGAATATGCAGAAGAGGACTCGTGTGCTATTTGTATTTGACTATACTGCAGGCTTTGGTGGGACAACACTACTAAGGCGCATTGCATGGGATTTCCATAATGCATATCCTGTCGTTATTCTTCATGACTATAACCATAATAGGAGAGAGTATTTTGTTGGATTATATGAACTATGTAAATTGCCATTGCTAATTTTGGTGGACAGTAATGAGTTGCCATTATCAACAGTACAGAAACTTAAAGATGATTTAGATAGAGAAAGCTTTGGCCATGTGATTATCTACTTTAACAGAAACGAACATGTAAACCGTACAGAGGTGAAAAATAGATTTGCTACCATTGGAAATCTGAAAAAGCAAGAAACTGATGAATTATGTGACATTCTTCTACCGATAGCACAAGATGATGTATGCCGTAAAAATCTTAGAAAAATTTGCCAACTCCCACTTGATAGCGAGGATCGCTGCCCATTTATAATGGCGCTCACAGCTTTTGATAAAGAGTTTTTAGGCATAAAAGCTTATATAACTAATTTCCTCACCACTTTAACTGACCAAGAGAAAAAAATTATAGTTTATATTGCATTGGCTGATTATGCTAATGCACAGATTAGTTGTCATTTCCTCGATTATATGTTTGGCAGTGCAGATGTAAGGCAAGAGTTTACATCACAAATTGGAGCATTCAAAATGCTTGTTTCAAATGTTAGTTCTGGTCCCAAAAATAGCATATACAAAATGAAGCACTATAGGTTTACGGAAGAAGTACTTATACAAGTGTCTAACGGACGTGATGGAACAAGAATAACTTTTGATAACCTTGATATGTATTTATTAATGTTAATCAAAGATTCTAGGCCGAATCAATGCACAGTGAGCCGTTTCAACATAGAATTCCTTAGAACTCTATTCATTACACGTGTAGAAGATGACGAAGCGAAGCCAAATTTTTCACCAATTATTGAAACTATACGCGAGGAAGAGACGAAGTTGGGCATAATAAGCGAGAATGGAATCTTACGAATTGGCAGAATTTTTCGTGAACTCGTATCTGTTTATCCAGACGAACCACATTTTGTAGCACATTTGGCAAGGTATCAATATTACATGGAAGGAAATTATATTAAGGGTGACGAGAATATTGTGAAGGCAATCACAATAAGTGAACTTCAGACAGGTAAAAAGGATCCGATGCTTTATCACATGAAAGCAATGGGAATAGTATCTCTTATTACAAATGAATTGATCCCCTGCTTGAAGAAGATGAAAAGTGATGAGGTACAACAAGCGGAGATAGATGAAAAGATTTCGGTTTTACAAGAAGCGACATTAAAAGCACAAGAGATATTTCAACTTGTGAGGGATATATCTACTGGAATACCTGGTTATGTATCGGAGATACATTTATGTTTAAGTATTATATCATTTGGTAGGTACATTACAAACTCAGTAGATAATATTTCATTTTTAGAGAACAATACAGACAGCTGGTATATCAGCATCGTGGACAATGCGTGCCATTTGTACGATGAATGTATAGGAAGTCGTGGGGACGAAGAAGATCAAAGATTGCAAGAACTCAAGGCAGATATTTTGATGCTTAAAGAGGATGTGGTCTCAGCTATAAATGCATGGCAGAGCTATTTAGAACAAGCAAGCGCTAGAGAAAAGCCAAGGATTCGTCGTATGTTAGCTCGCGCATATAGAGATTATGATAATACAAGAAACGATCAAGAGAGCATAAGGTATGTCGCTGAATTGATGGAGCGCAATATACTTGAAGAACCCAATAATGCTTCTAATTATAGGCTGTGGTTTGGTTCTGTAAGGAAGCTAAAAGTGCTTTCGCCTGAGACGTTATTAGCAGACGCATTGATAAAACTAAACAAGTGGGTAATGGAAACTGACACGCCTGAAGCATGGTATTACAGATTCGTACTCACGTATATTCAAGCTATTGAAGGTAGTGTGAGAGCACAAGGAGTGCTGCCTAAATTAGTTAAGGAGTTGAGAGAACGAACAGATCATTTGGAAGGTAGGACAATTATTAGGGATTGGCTTGGGAAAGAAGGTTCTGGTATTGAAAGGCTAATCATGTCATCTGATATTGATCCTTCATGCGAAGCAGAAACTTTGAACAAGCTAAAGATCATAGAGGGTAGAGTTTCGGAACGCTATATTAATCAAAGTCATGCTTATATCACTGTTGCAGGAGTGGATGTCTTTTTTAACCCCTCGGCCACCAAAGGTAACATTAATATTAGCAATATAAGAAGTCGAGTTGGTTTTGCAATCGGGTTTAGTTTTGAAGGCCCAAGAGCATACAATAATTCTGTTTCATTGCTGTCTACTGGAAAACACAATAAGGAGGATAAGCTCGAGGAATTGTCTGGTGGTATGATAGTATCATGTGAGGTTAAAAACAACCGGGGTTCGTCATTTATTGACGTTAAGATACTTGGATATGAAATTGATGGAAGCATTCATATTAATGATATGCTTGAGTGCTATAAAATTGAGCAATCACGCCCGGCAGTTGGAACTGTTATTAATGCACTAACAATGCATAAGCGATATGTCGAAGGAAGGGGAGAAATTTGGGCCTTAGCAATGAGAAGCTAGAATGAGCAAAGCTATAAAGATTACTTAATGGAGTAACATATAATCCTATATGATTAGGGTTTCAATTTTGCAGACGCATTTGCCTTACATCTGCGTCCCTTATCACAGAAAGGAGCCTACTCCATGAACTATTGCGAACATTGCATGCTTTTAACCCCATCAGACCAGTGCCCAACCTTCGGCGCATCCTCCCTTACCGCCCCGGAAGAAGGCCAGCCCTGCTTCCTCATCGAAAAAGAATCCTTATGGAGCGGCATGCTGGCGGATGTATTGAGCCAAAAGAGCATTCCATTTTCACCAAAGCCCCTGTTCGGCGCAGGCCTTTCCATGAAGGCTGGCCCGGCCATGGAGCGATATCGTTTCTATGTTCCATTTTCCTTCTATCCTGCCGCCCAAGAGATTGTGGAAGAATTGTTTGGCGAGTCTGACGGGCAATAACACACATATCATCCTGCCAAAGGTAGAAACATGCTATCTGTTTTTTTGCGCCTGAAGGGCGCTGCTAATTTAGAGGCGTTTGTGGGGGTCTGGGGGGAATCGCCGGCCCCCCAGCCCTTTCTGGTTCTCTTTCGGGACGAAAGAGAACATCCCCTTGTCGGAGGCCAGTTGCTTGCAACTGTGCCGTATCATCGCTAAATGATTGTCGTCGTAACACCACACCTGTAGCAATCACTTCTGTGCCTAGGGAGCTCGATGCTTCATCGACTTCCCTTCTTTTTTATGGTAATATAAATCGGCCATCTGATTGTAACCCCCACAACACAAGCATCTGAA